>JAADEO010000124.1 GCA_013153415.1 Deltaproteobacteria bacterium | reverse complement strand
CTTCCGGGCTGCGGGGGACGAAGGTTTTTTCCTCGCCTTCGCCTTTTTTGTATTTGCCGTCGACCATCACTGCGACGCTGATCTTTTTGACCGCGCCGACCGGCATCACCGTGCGGCTGACGAGCTTGGAAATTTCATAGTTGCGGGTTTCGTCCAGGCGGCTGGAGGCGGGTGTCGCCGAGCCGGTGTTTTGGCCGGTGGTGATCTGGCGATTCGGCACGTTGCTGTTCATTCCGGGAACCCCGCTACCGGCTGCGGACTGTCCCTCTTTTTCCATCAGGCGGTGTTCACTGCGGACCGCCACCTGGTCAGGATCGAAAATCTCCTCGGTCTTTTCGACTTTGTTGAAATCGAGATCGGCTGAAACCCGGACCACGACCCGGCGTTTGCCGATGACCCTCTCGAGCATGGTCTGGAGCCGTTCCTCGAGACTGCTTTCGTAACGGTGCCGGAAATTGAGCTCGTCAACGGTCAGGCTGTTCTGGTCCTTTTGGCGGAAAAGGTTTTTGGAAAGGATGGTACCGAAACTGTCGAGCACCGTGACCTGCTCGGGTTCCAGTCCGGGAACGCTGCCGGCCACCAGCGACATGATGCCTTCGACCTGGTCCCGGCGCAGACGCGCACCCAAGTGCAGTTTGAGGATGACCGAGGCCGAGGCCTTCTCCTGGTCTTCGGTGAAAAGGCGCTTTTTCGGCATGACCAGGAGCACCCGGGCCGTTTCGACCTGCTTGATCTCCTGGATGGTGCGGGTCAGTTCCCCCTGCAGGGCCCGCTGGTAATTGATGTTCTGGACGAATTCGGTGACTCCGAGATTGGTTTTGTCGAAGATCTCGAAACCGACCCCGCCGCGCATGATCTGGCTGCCGGCCAGTTTGAGGCGGATTTCGTAGACCTCGTCCCGGGCGACCTTGATGGTCCGGCCGGAATCGGCGAGCTTGTAGGGGATGCGGTTGCGTTTGAGATAGTCGACCACTTCAGCGGCACTTTCCGGAGCCAGGTTGTAGTAGAGCGGTACGTAAGAGATGGAGACCGAAACTATCACGGCCGTGATCAGGCCGACCAGCAGCACCGCCAGTCCGGCTGCCAGGCCGATTTTCTGCTGCAGGGTACGGGTTTTGAACCAGTCTAACAGTTTTTTGAGGCTGTCCATGGGATCCTCGTCAGGAAGCGGGAAAAGGTTTGTCGGTTGGAGATTGCTCGGTTGTTACTCTCAGAACCGGTGTCCGGGTGTCTTTGGGTATCGTTGCGGTGTGCAGATGGCCGCCTGTGCGTTCCGAGGTGCTGAACCGTTGCATCGAATCTCCGTTTTCCAGGTTGTTTGCGGGCAAAAAATCAGACCGGCATCTTGATGATCTCTTCATAGGCTTTCAGGGCCTTGTTGCGGACCTGGGCGAGAAGCTGCAGTGAGAGTTCGGCCTGTTGCAGGGCGACCACCGCGCCCAGGGTGTCATCGGAACGGCCGGTGGTGACCGCGTCGATCTTGCGGTCGGCTTCGAGTTGGAGGCGGTTGACCTTGGTGAAGGCTTTCTCCAGGGTGTCGACGAAGGTTCCGGCCGCATTGGCATCGGAACTGCCGGTCGTGGTTTCCGGCTGGTTCTGCCCGGATTGGGCCAACTCCTGCATTTGCCGGGTCAGCGGATTGCTGCTTAAAGGCGCAAGTTTCATAAAGGTTGTCTCCGGTTTGCGTGCAACTGTCTGTTATTTCAGTAGATCGATGGTTTTGTCCGCCATCTCTTTGGCATTTTTCATGATCGTGGCGTTGGCTTCATAGCTGCGGGTCGCCGAGAGCATGTTGACCATTTCTTCGAAGGTATTGATGTTGGGATAAGAGACGTAGCCGTCGGCGTCGGCGTCGGGATGGCCGGGCTGGTATTTCCTGACCGGTGGCGTCGGATCGGTGACGATCTCGACCACCTTGACCGACATCGTCCGGTTTTCGGGGGAGTTTGTTACGGGTTTGTCTCCGCCGTCCGGGCCGGGTTCCGGCGGGGTCGCGGCGAAAACCACATCCTTGCGGCGGTAGGGGCCGCCTTCCGGAGTCCGGGTCGTATTCTGATTGGCCAGGTTGGAGGATATGACGTTCAGCCGGAAGCGCTGGGCCGCCATGCCGCCGGCACTGATCCGCATCATGTTGTCGAAGCCGCTCATAAACTATTTCCCTCCTTCGATGATAGCGGTTTTCAAGATCGCCATCTTGGTTTTCAAGAGCTGCATTGTCCGTACATAAGCGGCGTTGTTGATGGCCTGTTCCGCCATCTCCCGGTCGAGGTTGACGGTGTTGCCGTCCAGCCCGCCGAGATCGTTTTTCTGGATCACGGTTTCGCCGATGTCGCCATCGCTGGATCCGGACAGGGGCAGATGTCCAGTCCGGGTCCGGGTCAGTTCCAGGGGCTGGTCGGCCGCGGTCGACCCGGAAGCCCGGCGCAGTTCGCTTTCAAAACGAAAGTCTTTGGCCTTGTAGCCGGGGGTGTCGAGGTTGGCGATGTTGCCGGCGATGACCTCGGCCTTGCGGCGCTGCAGTTGGGCGGCTTTGACCAGTAGCTGGCTGGTACTGTCAAAAAGCTGGTTGATAGTCATGGATTTGACGCTTCTGTTCCTGGAAAAACTGAGGTGGAATGTGAAAACGGGTCACTTTTTCCCGTTGCCAGGGTCTGTCGTCTGGATATATGCAACCGGTGTGCCAGCTCCGGATCGGGGACTGATTGACAGACCGTGTGGAAGTGGACTATGCTGCGCCCCTCGAGGCCTGCTGCTTCCGGGCCGGAAATTGAACGGGGATTGACTGATGGTTGCAGTTTTCATCGATATTCTTTTGCCGATTTTCCTGGTGATCGGTCTCGGGGTGCTCTTCGAAAAGAGCAAAAAACCCGATTTCAAGTCGATTTCCAACCTGACGCTCTATTTTTTCACTCCCTGTCTGATCTTTGCCGGTCTCATCAAGGGGCAGGACAAACTGACCGCTTTTCTGCCCAAAGCGACTATCTTCATGATCGCCCTGACCCTGGTCCTCTGGGGCCTGGGTGCCCTCGCGGGGCGGCTGCTGGGGCTTGACGAGCGCCGTCGCAGCGCCTTCTGCCTGACCACGATCATGATGAATTGCGGCAACTACGGTCTCCCGCTGGTGCTTTTCGCCTACGGCCCGGAGGGGCTTTCCTATGGGGTCATTGTCCTGGTTCTGTTTACTTTTCCTCTGGGAACCCTGGCGGTTTATATCGCTTCCCGGGGCCGTGACCATCCCGGCCGGGCTCTGCTGGAGATGTTTAAGGTTCCCCTCTTTCACGCCATCGCCCTGGCCGCGATCTGGCGTTTTTTCGCCCTGCCGCTGCCGGATTGGCTTTTCAAAGCGATCGATATGCTGGGCCAGGCGGCGATTCCCGGTCTCCTGATCCTTCTGGGAATGCAGTTGGGCCGGACCCGTTTCGAGGGAGAATTGCGGCCGATTGTCGGCAGCTCTGTCTTGCGCCTGTTGCTCTCGCCGCTGGTGGCCCTGCTGCTTTGCCGGCTGCTCGGGATCGAGGGGCTGGCGCGCAATGTTCTGGTCCTGCAGACCAGCACTCCGCCGGCGATCATTCCACTGCTTTATGCCGTCAATTACGATACCCACCCCGAGCTGGTGGTCGGTACCATCTTCGTCGCCACCCTGGCCAGTGTGGCGACGATGACCGGCCTGCTGCTTTTTCTCGGGGTTTGAAGATTGTAGGCCTTACACCCGGAACCAAAATGGATATCTCTTTGAGGTGTAACCATCCCGTTAGAAAGCCGGTTTCCAGTTTGTTGCAGGTGTCGCCGGCAT
This sequence comes from Deltaproteobacteria bacterium, assembly GCA_013153415.1. GTDB lineage: Bacteria > Desulfobacterota > Anaeroferrophillalia > Anaeroferrophillales > Tharpellaceae > JAADEO01. The sequence continues at coordinate 4,626 of JAADEO010000124.1, read as the reverse complement.
GGTCCCGTTTGAACTCCCGGGTCCTGCAGGCGGCCGTTTGGAGAGGGGGTGCCACCGCGGTTGCCGAGTCGGAGTCCGGACTCGGGTTTTGAGGTTGAAGCTCAGCATTTGGGCCTGAAGGCCGTCGATCAGAATTTCAACCTGCCAGAGTCCCGGGCTGCTTCCGGTTGAGGACTGGTAGACGGACCAGATTGTATCGCTTTGCCCCCAACCGATTCCGGCTGCGAGGTTTATTTTTTCCCGTTTCTGGGTCACCCCGGCGGTATCGCTCCAGATGATTTCGAGTCGATGCGAGCGACTTAGCGGATTCAGCTCGATCTTCAATGTGATTTCATCTCCCACCTGCCAATTGGTTTTCTGGGCGTTCCCCCAAGCCGAAGTCATATTTGTGTCGATGAAAACCGCATTTTTTATGATCGGTATTACAGGAGGAGGCGGTGGTGGTGGAGCTTGGACTGTGAATGCTACCTTGTCACTGACCTTGTGACTGCCGTCAGTAACCGTGATCATAACGCTGTGGTTGCCGGCGTTTGGAGTTTTCCAGCTCGGGGTCAGGCCCGACCAACCGGTGGCCTGGCCATCGAGATGCCAGGTCCATTTCAGTTTGTCGTTGGGGTCGGGATCGGAAACCATCGCTTTGAAACGCACCGCTTGACCGGTACGAGGCTTGGCGGTCAAGCATTGCAAATGCACCTTGGGCTTTTGGTTGGCGGGTGGTGTTGGAGGTGGGGATTGGGCCGGTTTGATCTCTAAAAACGTGCTGTCGCTGGCGGTCGCCCCGTTTTTCCCCCAGACCTGGATTTTGATTTCAGAGCCTGGTCGCTTGAAAGGAACATTGTACCAGGTAGCCTGGGGTCCTTTCCAGTCGCGCTGCGGCTGTCCATCGATTGTCCAGGCATAGGTCAAAGGGTCGTTACCGGGGTTGTTGACGGTTGCCGTGAAGGTTACCTGGTCGTGCTCTTCAACTTTACAGGAGAAACTCCACGGGTGGTCGCAAGTCAACTTGACGTTAAGGGCTTGCCGGGGATCGATGGTTACGATCTGGATGTCTTCTCTTGCCAAAGCCCCACGGTTATCCTCGATTATGAAGGCTACGAGCCCTTTGCCAGGAAAGTCGCTTTGTTCAAGGTCGGTGAAAGTGTTGCCGTTTCTTTTTTCGATTGGTAGGAAGGTGGCTGAACCGAAGCTCAATCTTTCCCACCGGCCCTGACCCAGTGGGTCTCCATCAGGATCGGTGACTGTTGCGGTGATAGTTACTTTCTCACCGATCGATACAGTGTTTCGGTCGGTTTTAAGTTTGATTACCGGAGGTCGGTTGGCTCTATTGGGGTCAGTAAAAACCATTATGCTTGAACTCTTGCTGGTTATGCACTGGCCATCGTAAACCGTGACACCGGCTTTGTAGGTTCCCGGGTCCGAAGCCGTCCAAGTTCGTGTGGAGCCTTGGCCGTTGATTGGGACATCGTTTCCCTTGAAATCCGTGACCTGCCATGTGTAGACCAGTTTGTCTCCGTCCGGGTCTTTGCCGATAGCATTGAGAGTGATGGTGTCACCAGGTACGGGGGAGCTCGGGGAGTATGTTAATTTTTCTATTTTCGGACACCGGTTCGGTGGTGGAGGTGGGGGGGGAGTGGTGCCTTGGCAGGGCAAGGCTGCAATCCGCCGGATGATGGCCTCCACCGTGGCATCCTGACTGGGCATCAGGGTGCGGCGCGGGTAGTAGGCAAAATAGGAGATTAGAAAACGTCCTTTGTGGACCAGGTAATAAGGTCGGAACAGATCGTCGGTCCTGTAGCCTTCATCGCCGAAAGGAAGCTTATGCCCCTGTTTGCTTTTTAAAAGATTTTTGCCATAATCGTTGACCTTTTTTCGTGCTCCGCTACTGTCGGGGTAGATGGTAAGGGTGACGCTGACCGTCCGGCTGGTGCCAGAACCTCCCTGCCAGCGCCGGGAGTAGTTGATGGTCTGGTTTTTATGGTCGGGTGTGGGGCCGTTGTCGGTCATCAGTTTGTCGTTGACATCGCCGAGTTCAGCCGAGGTCGGGAAGATTGCCCGGATCTCGGCGGGAGTGCACTGCATTCCGTTGGCGGCAAAGGGGATCGTGGACAGAAACAACAAGATCATAAGCAGTTCGCTGGTTATCATTGTGAGGCGTGAAGTATGGTGAATTTCGGACATCTTTATTCTCCATATATGGGATAGTTCTCAAAATTTTCTATTGCGGAGCACGGTTGTCGCTGCCTGTTGGGAGGCGAAAGTTTGTTTGGTTGATGTTGTTTTTGATGTGTTACATATGTTCAGGGATTAATGGTCTTGTTAATGAAACCGGAATTGCAAAAAAACAGTTTGGTAGGTTAGTAGCGATTTCAGGTGCGAGGTGCTGGTGAGTTGAGGAATGCGGTGTTCATCATGGTGAACATCGCGGAGAGGAATATACTCGGGCAGCGACTTGGCGATGTTGTTGCTAAAATAAGGTACTGCTTATCATAATATGGGTACATAATACAAGTGGGGGGGAGGGTTGGTTGTAAACCCTATCATAATTAATGGTTTTGTTCTTGCAATTTCATTGATGATGTATTATCCCCAACCCTGTTCAGGTTAATTGAGAAGCCTTGATCCATTTGGTGATGAGCCCTGCGAAGTATTCTTTCGCTTTGGAGAAGTGGGGTAATGATAATTATGAGGTGTTTGGTATGATTGTAGAGACGATTGTAGTTGGGCCATTGCAGGTCAATTGCTATCTGGTGGGTTGTGAAAAGAGCCGGCAGGCTGCGGTGATCGATCCTGGTGATGAGGTCGAGCGGATTCTCGGCACTCTGCAGAGGGCCGGGATGGAGGCCGTCTACATTATCAATACCCATGAGCATTTCGATCATGTCGGAGGTAACAAGCGTCTCCATGAAGCCACCGGGGCCCGGATCCTGGCCCACCGCGCCTGTGCCGCCGAGATCACCCGGATCTCCAGCCGGGCGATGCTGTGGGGGATGCGGGCCGAGGATTCTCCTCCGCCGGATCGTCTCCTGGCCGAAGGTGACCTGGTCGAGATCGGTGAAACAGTGACTCTCAAGGTGAGTGAAACTCCGGGGCATTCGCCGGGGTCGATCTCTTTGATCGGTACCGGCATGGCTTTTGTCGGTGATCTGGTTTTTGCCGGCTCCATCGGTCGTACCGATTTCCCGGGAGGTGATTACGAGACCCTGATCCGTGCGGTCCGGGAGAAGATCTTTCCTCTCGGAGACGAAGTGGTGCTCTATTCCGGCCATGGTCCGGCGACCACGGTCGGCCGGGAACGGGCTACCAACCCTTTTTTCGTTTCCTGAAGACGGGAGTGGAGCTTTGACGGCCCGTCCCGCTCCCCCGGCCGAGCTGGAACGCATCCTCGGTTACCGGTTCAAAAAACCGGAGCTTCTGCTGACGGCTCTGACCCATAAATCATTTGTCAACGAACAGTCTCAAGTCGATGCCGCGGCGACCGGCCCGGTGGTCGATGACAATGAACGTCTCGAATTTCTCGGAGATGCGGTCCTGGAGCTTTTCGTCAGTGAACTGCTCTATCGCCGGGAACCGGACTGGGAAGAGGGGAAGTTGACCCGGATGCGTTCCCGGATTGTCAATACCGAAGCCCTGGCCCGGTTCGCTTCCGGCCTCGGCCTCGGATCCTATCTGCGTTTGGGACGGGGGGAAGAGAAACAGGCCGGCCGGCGGCGGCCGGCCCTGCTGGCGGACGCTCTGGAGGCCCTGTTGGCGGCACTCTATCTCGATGGCGGCCGTCAGGTTCTCTCGCGGCTGGTGGAGGATTTGGCGGACCGGGCCCTGAGCCTCTCCGACGATCATAAGAGTGCTCTGCAGGAGCGGCTGCAGGAAGTTTGCGGCAGGCCTCCGGTTTATGAGCTGATAGAGCGGCAGGGGGCGGATCACTGTCCGCTGTTCAAGGTCGAAGTTCGCGATTCGCAGGGGCGGAAACTGGGGGTCGGAAGCGGGACCTCCCGGAAAAAAGCCGAACAGGCGGCGGCGGCCGCGGCACTTGAAAAACTGGCCGGGGTCGGCGACTGCCAGAGCAGGGGTTGATTTCCGGATTGGAGTGGGAAAAAAATATTGACACACTCCCGGTTGTTGTGCTAAACGGGTCAGCCTTGTTTTTGAGGGTTGCGATTGGTCGGCTGGCGTAGCTCAACTGGAAGAGCAGCTGACTTGTAATCAGCAGGTTGCGGGTTCGAGTCCCATCGCCAGCTCCATCTATAAGTTATCGTTGATGTTTCGAAATGTGGAGAGGTTCCCGAGTGGTCAAAGGGAACAGACTGTAAATCTGTCGGCAGCGCCTTCGGAGGTTCAAATCCTCCCCTCTCCACCATCTTTTTCAGACCGATAAGTCCGCAGGCGGGAATAGCTCAGTTGGCTAGAGCGTCAGCCTTCCAAGCTGAGGGTCGCGGGTTCGAGTCCCGTTTCCCGCTCCACTTCTTTTAGAAGCCAGGAGCCGCGGACAGTACAAAACACTATCAAAGACCGTTTCAATCCTGCAAAGAGCGGTCTCGGCCCACGTAGCTCAGTGGTGGAGCACTTCCTTGGTAAGGAAGAGGTCATCGGTTCAATCCCGATCGTGGGCTCCATCCCGACCGCGGGAAT
>JAADEO010000069.1 GCA_013153415.1 Deltaproteobacteria bacterium | reverse complement strand
AGATGAGTTTCGATTTGAGAAAGGGCCCGGGCCGGGTCGGGACCATCATCATCACTCCCTCCGGCAGGCGGTGCAGGGCCCGCTTGTCGTAGACGAAGGTGCCGGAGGTTGCGGAACTGGTGTTGAGCAGTTCGTTTTCCAGGCCGAGTTCCTTGATCAGCTGCAGGGCCCAGGGTTTTTCGATGATGAAGCAGTCGGGGCCGCCTTCGACCAGAAAATCCCCGTCCTTTCTGGTAATGATCTTGCCGCCGGCCGTCGGCGCCTGTTCGATGACTTCGATGTCGATGGCGGTACCTGAGGCCCGGTTGCGGCAGCTGAGTTCGTAGGCTGCGGCCAGGCCGCTGATGCCGCCGCCGATAATGGTGATCTTTTTATTTTTTTTCATCTTATGAGGATTGCCTCTGGATAAAGTCGGCCAGCATTTCGATGAAGTCATCATCGGCGTTGGCCGGCCGGGTCCGGTAGAGGTTGAGATCCAGGCCGGAGCAGAAATCTTTGAGTTCCAAGTCGAGGTCGTAAAGGGTTTCCAGATGGTCCATGCAGAAGCTGACCGGAACCACCAGCAGGTTGCTGACGCCTTTTCCCTTGAGCTCTTGCAGGTGGGTTTCGATCTCCGGTTCGAGCCAGGCGCCGGGGGCGTTGCCTTTGCTCTGCCAGGCCAGGGAACTGTTGCCGGCCGGCAGCAGTTTTTGCACCGCCGCGATATTGGCCTTGATCTCGTCGACGTAGGTATCGCCCTGGTCGATGTAGCTTTGCGGGATGTTGTGTCCCGAAAAGAGCAGGTGCGTGTCGGGGGCCGAGAGATCGAGGCCGTGTTGCTCAGCGGTTTCGACAATACGCCGGGCCAGGAGCCGGTTGTAGCCTTTCTCCCGGTACCAGTTTTCCAGCCGTTTGAGCTCTATACCTTCTTGTGCGACGGCTTTTTCCAGGGTGTCGTAGTAGGCCCGGGAGCTGATCGTCGAGGAGTGGGGCGAGAGGGAGAGGGCCAGAATCGTGTCGAACCCCTGCTGCCTGATTTTGCCGACAACCTCCTCGATACTCGGGTCGGTGTAGCGGAAAGCCAGGAAAACCGCCTGGTCTTCGAGCCGCGTGGCAAGCTTATCGCGGATTTCGCGGCAGATGCCGGGCAGGGGCGAACCCCCGCCGATCGCCGCGTACTTTTTCTCAACCCGTTCGACCAGGCCCGGGGGCAGGGTTTCCCGGCGCAGCAGCTTTTGCATGAAAGGCTCGATCTCGGCCAGTTTTTCCGGGCCGCCGTAGGCCAGCAACAGAACCGCCTGACGCATCAGTCGATTCCCAGCATGGCTTCTTTGAGATCGTCGTCGGCCGGGTTGTCGCCGAGCCAGATGGCGAGCAGGGCGTCGTTGAAATCCTTGCCGGGAATCGGTTTGTGGACCTCGTCGTTGAACTTGACGATCGTGCCCTGGCCGGGGACATAGCTCATGATCAAACGGTCGCCGGCCACCAGGTCGCGGTTGAAGATGGCGTTAAAGGCGGCGATCCGGTCTTTGAGCTGGTCGAGCTTTTCCTGCGAGTTCTTGAAAAAGCCGTCGTTCCAGGCTTTAACGATCTTCTTTTTGCTGACCTTGCTGTGGATCATGTGCATGATGATCGCCTTGGGCTCATCGGCGGCGATCACCTTTTTGGCGTCTTTTTCCGGCTGCGGCAGGTAGAGGCCGCAGGCGTAGATCGAAAAGAAGAATTTTTTGCGGATGCCGGAGCCGTTCAAGACCAGCTTCTGGCCGGCCACGGTGAGTTCCGCCGGGAGCTTGACATCGGCGGCCGCAGCCGGGCCGGCGGCCAGCAGCAACAGGGCCAGGCCCAGGCAGCAGGCGAGTTTGCAGATCGTTGTCGGGGTTCTTCTGGTGTTGGTAGCCATCTTGTACCTCCTGAAGGTTGTGAAATTTACGGGATGAGGAAAAAACTACGGGGCGAATTCGACCTTGACCGGGTGTTTGATGATCCCGGCGGCGAACCCGCGGCGGAAAAGTTCATCGATGCCCCTGCGGGCCTCGATCGGATACTCGAGGGTGTCGCGGTTGGCGTAGAGCGAGAGGTAGCGGTCGAGCAGGGTACGGTCTTTCAGCGCCGGGTCGGTGCGGGTTTCGCGGGCCAGCAGGTAGTCGATGACCTCGTCGCGATGGTCAAGGGCGTAGGCGATGCTCTGGCGCAGCAGGTCGGAGACCAGGGCGATCTTTTCTTTCCCCAGGCCTTTGCGGATGACGTTGCCGCCGAGCGGCAGGGGCAGGCCGGTTTCCCGCCACCACCACTCGCCGAGATCGACGATCTTGTGAAAGCCGCGTTCCCGGTAGGTGAGGTTGCCCTCGTGGATGACGACCGCGGCCTCGACCTCGCCCTTTTCCAGGGCCTCGAAGGTGCGGCCGAACGGGGTGATGGGAATGACCACCGGTTCGAATTCGGGGCAGATCATCTTGAAGACCAGGTAGGCGGTGGTCGAAAAGCCGGGAATTGAAATTCGCCGGCCGGAGAGTTCTTCCAGGGGCAGCGGTTTTTGCGCCAGCACCAGGGGGCCGTAGTTGACCCCGATGCTGCCGCCGTGGGGTAGCAGCAGGTAGCGGTCGGCGATTTCGGCATAGGCGTGAATCGAAACCGCGGTGATGTCGACATCGTCGGCCGCCGCCAGCTGGTTGAGGGCCAGGGTATCGTGGCGCTGGTGCGAAAATTCCAGCCCCCGGGTGTCGATCTTGCCCTCGAGCAGGGCGTAGAACATGAAAAGATCGTCGGAATCGACGCTGTAAGCCAGGGTGATCGGCGGGTTGCTGGTCATCTAGAGGTCGCTTTCCATGCGGATTACCACGGTCGGGGCGGCAATGATTTCAAGTTCGTCGATAACCTCCAGGGCCTGGCGCAGGTTGGCCTCGCGGGCCTTGTGGGTCTGCATGACGATGGGCACGGTGCCGCCGGTCTGGCTGCGGCCCTGCTGGATCACCGAGGCGATGCTGATTTCATTTTCGCCGAGAATGCCGGCGATCCTGGAGAGCACCCGGGTCTTGTCGTAGGCCGAAAAGCGCAGATAGTACTGGGTGGTGATTTCCTGCATCGGGCGGTAGCAGGCAGGAGTGATGGCGCTTTCCTGGAAACTCAGGTCGGGCACCCGCCGGAGGCCGCCGTTGAGGCGGTTGCGGGCGATGTCGATAAGATCGCCGACCACGGCGCTGGCGGTCGCCATCATGCCGGCTCCCTGGCCGTAATAGAGGCTGGGACCTAAAGCGTCGGCATTGACGAAGACGGCGTTGAAGACATCGTCGATCTTGGCCAGCATATGGCTTTCCGGCAGCATCGTCGGATGGACCCGGGCCTCGATCTGGCCCTCCTCCTGCTTGGCGATGGCGAGCAGCTTGATCTTGTAGCCGAATTCGTGGGCAAAATCGAAGTCGACCGGCTTGATGCTGGTGATGCCCTCGACATGGATGCGGTCGTAATCGATCGGGGTGGCGAAGGCCAGCGAGGTGAGAATGGCGAGCTTGTGGGCCGTGTCGATACCTTCGATGTCGAAGGTCGGGTCGGCCTCGGCGTAGCCCAGTTTCTGGGCCTCGCTGAGAACTTCGGCGAAATCGGCTCCTTCACTGCCCATCCGGGTCAGGATGTAGTTGCAGGTGCCGTTGAGAATGCCGCAGACCGAGTTGATACGGTTGCCGGCCAGGGCCTCGCGCATCACCTTGATGATGGGTATGCCGCCGCCGACGCTGGCTTCATAATAGAAATCGACCTCGTTTTCCCGGGCCGCGCTGAAAAGCTCGTTGCCGTGCTTGGCGAGCAGGGCCTTGTTGGCGGTGACCACGCTCTGGCCGGCGGCCAGGGCCTTTAAAACGAAACCGCGGGCCGGTTCATAGCCGCCGATCAGCTCGATGACGATGTCGATGGCGGGGTTGCCGAGGATCTCGTTGACATCGGTGGTCAGAATACCGTCGGGGATTTTCACGCCGCGGTCGGTGGTGATGTCGAGATCGGCAATTTTCGCCAGGTTGAGGGGACATCCGAGCCGGGACTGGATGATTTCACGATTTTCCAGAAGAACCCGGGCGACTCCGGCCCCGATGGTGCCGAAGCCGATCAGGCCGACGTTGATCTCTTGCATGGGATTACCTTAAAGCGGACGGTTGCCGGTTTCAGGGTTGCATGATTTTGCGCAGGCCGCGGATGGCCTGGCGGGTACGGTGCTCGTTTTCGACCAGGGCGAAGCGGACATATTCATCGCCGTACTCGCCGAAGCCGATGCCGGGAGAAACCGCGACCTTGGCTTCGCGGATCAGCTTCATCGCAAATTCGAGCGAGCCCAAAGACTGGTACTGTTCGGGGATCCGGGCCCAGACGAACATCGTTGCCTTGGGTTTTTCCACCTCCCAGCCGATCCGGTTGAGCCCATCGCACAAAACGTCGCGCCGGTCGCGGTAGGTTTCGACGATCTCCTTGACGCATTCCTGGTCGCCGCGCAGGGCCGTGATCGCGGCGATCTGCAGGGGCTGGAACATGCCGTAGTCGAGATAGCTTTTGATCCGGGTCAGGGCGTGGACCATACGCTGGTTGCCGACGCAGAAGCCGACCCGCCAGCCGGCCATGCTGTAGCTCTTGGAGAGCGAGTAGAACTCGACGGCGACGTCGCGGGCGCCTTCGACCTGGAGGATCGAGGGCGCCTGGTAGCCGTCGAAGGTGAGATCGGCATAGGCGAAGTCGTGAACGATCAGGATGTCGTGCTCGCGGGCGAAGTCGACGATCTTCTGGAAGAAGTCGAGATCGATGACCTTGGTCGTCGGGTTGTGGGGAAAACTCAAGATCATCATCTTGGGCCGCGGCCAGGTGAGCTTGGTGGCGGCCAGCAGGTCCTCGAAAAAGTCGCGCTCGGGCGACAGCGGGATACTGCGCAGGTCGCCGCCGGCGATAATTACCGAATAGGGGTGGATCGGGTAGGCCGGGGAGGGGACGAAAACCACGTCGCCGGAGCCGATCGTCGCCAGGGCGAGGTGGGAGAGACCTTCTTTGGCCCCGATCGTGGCGATCGCCTCGCTCTCGGGGTCGAGTTCAACATTGTAGCGCCGCTCGTACCATTCGCAGATCGCATCCCTTAAATGGGGGACGCCGCGGGATACCGAATAGCGGTGGTTGCGGGGGTTGTAGAGGGCTTCCGAGGCCTTGTCGACGATATGCTGCGGGGTCGGGATGTCGGGGTTGCCCATGCCGAGATCGATGATGTCTTCGCCGGCCTTGCGGGCCTTCATCTTGAGTTCGTTGACGGTGGCGAAAACATAGGGCGGCAGACGTTTGATACGGGGAAATTCTTCCATTAAATCAGTTCTCCAAATAAGCGGGCGAGAGAAGCGGGATAAAGTTCTTCCGGTCTTTTTGATCGCCGGCATCGGACTGGAGAAATGTCAGCCCGGGGCCGGAAACAGATTTCATAACATGCCTGACCGGTTTTTTCAATTATTAACCGGGGTAGCCGGTATCGATCCGGGTCGGATGGTTGCGGGCGGCCTGGTTGGCGAGCCGGTCGCAGATCTCGTTTTCGTTGTTCCCAGCATGACCTTTGACCCATTTCATTTCAACTTCGTGTTGGTCCAGTAGCTCCAGGAGGCGGGCCCAGAGGTCAGGGTTGATGGCTCGGGCCCCGGTTTTCTTATCCCGGACCCAATTATTTTTCTGCCAACGCCTGGCCCAACCCTTGCGTATCCCGTCGACGACATATTTCGAATCACTGATCAGAGTGACCCGGCAGGGCTCTTTCAAGGCTTCGAGACCTTTGATGCAGGCCAATAGTTCCATGCGATTGTTGGTGGTTTCTCTGAAACCTCCGGAAAGCTCTTTGCGATGCCCGTTGTGGAGCAGGACGACCCCATAGCCGCCCGGACCGGGATTGCCGATGCAGCCCCCGTCGGTATAGATGGTTACTTCTTTCATTTGATCCCTGGTAAACGAGGTTGTTTGGGGCCGGCCGGGCCTGGTAACGGTAACGATGTGGTGATTGAAACGAGAATATAGCCTTTGCCCAGGAATGATGTCAAGCGGCATCGACCGGTGGTAAAAAAGTTGAGTATTGGGGTGTTTTGTGTTTTAATAGGTATAATCATGATTAACCATTTTTCTTCTTTGATCCGGAGCGGTTTCTCAGTGCGGCAAGGCAATTTGATGAAGATTGTAGAAACGAGATTCCTGCTGCCCGGAATCCTTTTCATTCTTCTGTTGCCGGCTTTCTCGCTCGCCGCCTGGAAATTGCCCGCCGAAGTCAAGGGAGTAATCCCCAAATCCCAGATCCAGGGCCGGGTCGTGTTGCAGCGGATGGAAAGAGGTAGCTGGAGCTATTATAACAACAAACTCGATTCGCGTCTCAACCTGAAGCTCGACAGGGTTTTGCGGAAAGGGGTTTCCAACGGAATTCGCCAGGTCGGAGAGCCGGGGTTGCAAGCATTGCACGATAAAATCTGTGTGCAGATTCTCTCATCCGGGTCCGGTGGCCGGAATGAACTGGCAAAGAAAATCGATAGCCTGGGGGGGGATCTGACCGGTTGGAACCAGCGGGGCACCGTTTGCCAGGCGCTGCTTCCCCTAGGCGTTCTCGACGAGTTGAGCAGTTCTTCTCTGGTCGCCTATATCAGTTCTCCGGAACCGGTGGTCCCTTTTGTCGGCGATTATACTACTGAAGCGATCACCGATATCAACGCGCAGAGCTGGCATGATGCCGGGGTGCTGGGGCAGGGAATTAAAATCGGAGTGGTGGATATCGGTTTTCTCAATTACCGGTCATTGCTGGGACTTGAATTGCCGGCTTCCGTTGAGGCTCGCAATTTCGTTGACGGTGAAAACGATGATCAGATCGACAGTGGTTCTTCGCATGGCACAGCCTGTTGCGAAGTGGTACATGATCTGGCCCCCGATGCTTCTCTTTTCCTGGCCAAAATATCTACCAATATCGATCTCGAAGAGGCGGTCGCTTGGCTCAAGAACACCTGCCAGGTGGATATCATCACTACTTCCTTGGGCTGGTACAACCTGACGCCCGGGGATGGAACCGGGATGCTGGCTGACCTGGTTCAGGAAGCCAGAAATGCCGGTATCCTCTGGACGACGGCCGCGGGCAATGACCGCCTGCGGCACTGGGGCGGGCTTTTCAACGACCCTGATGGCGACCGTATCCATGATTTTTCAGAGGAATTGAATATCAACTATTTCGGAGATGACAGCGGCGCCTATCAGATTGAATCCGGCCATACTTATACGATCTATATGCGCTGGTCCGACTGGGAGTCGGTGGTCGACCAGGATTATGATATCTATGTCTATCGTTGGACGGATGGCAGTTGGGAGGTGATCTCCAGCAGTATCAACCTTCAGGATGGCACTGCGGGCCAGACTCCGACCGAAGCGGCCCAGTTTTCCACCACGGGAGACAGTACGGCATATGGTTTCATCATTTACAACTCTGCGGCCAGCGAAAATGTCAATTTCGAGGTTTTCGTACCCAATGCTCCCCGCCTGACGGTAATGGATGCCCGGCGCAGTTTGGCCAATCTGGCCGATTCGCCGGCAGCCGTGACCGTGGGAGCGATCGATGTCGGTGATCTCTTGGAAGAGAGCTACAGTGCCGAGGGGCCGACCAACGGTCCCGGTGGCAGTCTGACAGGTGGCTATGATAAACCTGACTTGGCCTCTTATGCCAATGTCTCCAGCGCCAGTTACGGACCGGGGGGGTTTTCGGGGACTTCCGCCGCCACCCCGCATGTCGCCGGGGCTGCGGCCCTGATCCTGGTCGAACATCCCGATTACAGTCCCGACCAGTTGCGGAGTGCATTGCTCAGCCAGGCCATCGATGTCGGAGCCGCCGGCTTTGACTATCGCACCGGGTGGGGGCGTTTGCATCTCGACACCTATGTCGACGATAATCCCCCGGATGACAATCCGCCTGACGACAACCCTCCGGACGAACTGGCTGATCTGACCTGGCTGGGGAACAGTCCTTATTGGGACAACAGTGGCAATTGGGATGTCAGCCGGGTTCCGGGGCAAAGTGACGTAGTTCTGATTCCGGCTTATCCTTCGGGAGGGTACTATCCACGGGTCACGGACCCTTCCGAAGCCGGGCAGCTTATCTTATCCGGTCAGTTGACGATTTCCAGCGGTTCATTGTTACTTGATAAATAAATTGCCATCATAAAAGGAGTGTAACCTTGTCGAAACTTACTTGCGAACCTGTGACCAAAGCCAAAATCGCCGGCATTCTGGCTGAAACCGGCAGGATCTATGCTTCCATCCAGGCCGCGATCAAAGGTATCAACAATCCCGTGGTCGTAGTCTCCAGCGCGGTTTCACAGGAGGGTAAAAGTCTTTTTACCGCAGGTCTCGGTATCTGCGCGGCCCGCAATGTCAGCGGCCGGGTGCTGTTGATCGATGCCCACTGGCACGCCCCGATGCTGCATAGCCTTTTTGATCTCTCGCCCCAGTTCGCCCTGG
>JAADEO010000104.1 GCA_013153415.1 Deltaproteobacteria bacterium | reverse complement strand
CTGCCGGTCGTAGCGGCGAATGATCTCTTCAATGATCGCGGAGGTCGAATAGTCGCCCACGAAAGGCAAGGCGCAAACCTTCCCCCCCCGGGCTTCGACCAGGTCGCGACCAACAATGGTTTCCGGTTTCCAGTCACCACCTTTGACCAGGATATCGGGCTTGAGCCGGGCAATGAGATCATAAGGGGTCTCTTCATCGAAAATGACCACGAAACTGACCGCTTCCAGGGCGGTGAGCAACCGGGCTCTCGCGGATTGCGGCATAATCGGTCGCTTCTCCCCTTTCAGGCGTTGCACCGACAGATCCGAATTGAGCCCGACGACCAGCGTATCGCCCAAACCGCGGGCCGCTTCCAGGTAGGTGACATGGCCGGGGTGCAGGATATCGAAACAACCGTTGGTAAAAACAATCTTTTTCCCCTGTCGGCGGCATTCCGCAAGCCGTGCCTCCAACTCATCAACCGTCAGAACAGAACTCTCTTCTCTCGCCATAAATTCTCCACCCCTCGATCCCGGAACCCGAAAAATGCTGTTCGGACCGTTACAGACAAATAACAAAAATGTATTCTTTTAGCTTATAACCGTTACCATCAACTCGATAACTACTTGACAAAAAACGGACTTATCAACTATTACTCTAACTGTAAAGGTGGTTTCTTACCCCCGGGCCGGTTGAAATTTCTGCAAACAGTCCTCCCTAAAGGGATCGTTTACAGGTCGGGCTCCGCAACATCCAGGTTGGACCGGATTTTGCTGTCGGCAGTAAATCCTGCATGCGGGAATGAACCCGCAACCCGATACGTGGTCTAACGGCCCGCGGAAAAGAATTATTACCAGAATGTATTCTGTTTTTCGAACCAGAAAATATTCTGGTGGGCACTAAAACCCACGACCACTTTTTACCTCACCCGCCAGGAATCAGTTTTTATGCAACCAGAAAAGAAATTAGTCCTCGTTGTCGATGACGAAGAGGACATCAGGGATATTCTTTCCGAAACCCTCGACGGCCTGGGTTTCGACTACATGACGGCCGCCGACGGCAGCGAGGCTATCGAACTGCTCGACAAGCACCACGACATCATCGATGCCGTGATCTGCGATCTCAAAATGCCCGAGGTCTCGGGCGACCAGGTCATTATCCACGGACATAAACACTACCCCCTGATCCCGATCATCATCCTGACCGGTTTCGCCCAGCTGGACATGGCCCTGGATCATATGCGGCTCGGGGCATTCGACTACATGACCAAACCGTTCCGGGTCCAGGAACTCCTTTTTCTGCTTAACCGGGCTCTCGAATTCCGGGCTCTGCAGGAAGAAAAACTGGCCTATCAGAACAACCTCAAAAAAAGGATCGAAGAGATCACCCGGGTCCTGCATGACCGGGTCGTCCAGACCGTCAGCTCTTTTATTCTCGCCATCGAAGAGAAAGACCGCTATACCCAGGGGCACTCCAAGCGGGTCGCCGAATACTGCACGAAGATGGCCGAAGCCCTGAGCCTGCCGGAAAAAGACCGCCAGGACCTGATTTTTGCAGCCCAGCTTCATGATATCGGCAAGATCGGCATTTCCGAACGCCTCCTGAACAAGCCGGGCCGCCTCAATATGGTCGAGTATGAAACGATCAAAACCCACCCCAGCAAAGGGGTGAAGATCCTCGAACCACTGGACTTTCTCGGCCACCTGCTGCCCGTCATCGAGGCCCATCATGAATGGTTCGACGGCAACGGCTACCCCCGGGGCCTGGCCAACGACCAGATCCCCTATCTGGCGCGTATCATCGCGGTCTGCGATTCATTCGACGCCATGACCTCCGAGCGCTCCTACCGCAAACCCCTCTCCCTGGAAACCGCCATCCAGGAGATCAAGGATGGTTCCGGCAGCCAGTTCGATCCCGACGTGGTCAAAACCTTCATTCAGGTCTTCGCCGACCATCCCTCCCAGTAAACACCTGCCAGCAATAGTTTCGGAATACGAGAGCGAATTCGCACCCCACAAGGCGAAAAGCCGGAAACCGGGAACTGCGGCGCACATGCAAAGTACGCCGCAGCAACGAGATACCTTTGCGGCAACGCCTCGAGCACGGACAAGAAAATACTTTGGGGATGCTACGCCAATAACGGCTAGAGCCATTTCCCCTGGTCGGCATAAGCGGTGCAGATGGCGCCCAGCTTCTTCTTGAGTCCCAGGAAACGGTCCTTCATTCCCTTCAGCCACAATCCGTGCTGATGGGCCTGCTCCGCCGTGAAAAACATGTTGTCCGGCCGCAGCTCGACCTCCATCCTGAAGCTCTCCCCTTCCCGAATCAGGCGACCATAGTTACGGCAGACCATGCACTGGATACGATCCCCGCCCTGCAATTGCACGACATCGCTGCCGCACAGAGGACAAGCCCAGGCGGCATACTCCCGCTTTTCCACAGCGAAAAGCTTCTCTCCCAGCTTTCCGGCCCGGGCGTACTGCTCGGGATTGTCGAGAAAGATCTCTCCCGGCAGGGCTCCGTAGAAAACCTCCGAAGCCTTGATATCGAGCCCCATAATCAGGCTGAAACTGTTCAGCATCATCTCCGTGGCTCCGGCTTCACTCTGCAATCCGGCGGTAACCAGGTTCAGGGCCGGTTTGCCCCGCAGATCGAAATCTCCGGAAAAGAGCTGCAGGCAGCGATCGAGAAAAACCTTGAGCACACCGTTGGCGCCCAGAAAATAGGTGGGTGAAGCGATCACCAGGGCGTCGGCATCGGACAGGGCCCGGGCCACGACGGGAAAATCATCCTCCAGGGGGCAACTGCCACCCATCAGACAGGCGTAACAACCCCGACAGGGCTTGATCTTTTTTTCGGTCAGACGTATCAGTTCCAGTTCATGCTCACAAGGCAGATGCCGGCAAATCTCTTTGGCCAGAATTTCACAGTTCCCCAAACGCCGGGGAGAAAGTATCAAAGCAACTACTTTTTTTTTCGCCACCATACGGAATGCCTCCTCATACTTTGCACAGACAGCGGGAGCGAATCATTTCTACTCCGCAAACCATCTGTAATTTCAACCAAATAACTTTCAACAAAAATTCCATAAAACATCAACACCGAAAAACAAAACGCTTTTATATTTTACCACAGGGGAAAAGAGAAGATTAAATAATATAGGTATTTCCTCTCTGTTAAAAAACTGTTGACAACTCTTCCCCGCCACCTAAGCAGGCCAAAATATTAGTTTTTTTAAAAAGTTCTTAAATTTCCCGCACTTAGTGATTATAACTGTATTTTCAATATGTTACAAAAGTCAATCGCTTTTCAAAGTGCGAGGATGACCACCCCGTACGCTTTGCGGGGTGGCATTTATCAAGCTGTTGACAAGTCCCCCCTGGAAAAGCGCCGGAGAAAGCAAGAACTACATGCAAATCGCCCCCAAAGAACAATACTGTTAATATTCTAACGAAAATAGTCCACAAAATTTCAAATCATGTTGTAAACAACCAACCGGCCGTTAAAATCGCGTGAACCGCTTGCATCTTTCCGGCAGGAAAAAGACCCCGAGACTTCCACCCCTGCCGGTTGACAATCAACCCGACCTCTGTTAACAGGGGCACACCGTCACCCATCCAGCCCGCATCTGCAAGGAGACAAAAACTCTTGAGTCTTTTCAACGCCATCATTCTCGGCATCATCCAGGGATTGACCGAATTTCTTCCGGTCAGCAGTTCCGGCCATCTGGTCATCGCCGAACACCTGCTGCCGGGCTGGCACGAACCCGGTATCGTTTTCGAAATCCTGTTGCACCTCGCCACCCTGCTGGCCGTACTGATTTTTTTCCGCCACGATTTGCTCAAGCTGATCCGGTCCCTCTACAGTTCGGGACCGGAAAGCCGCAGGCAACGCCGTTTTCTGATAATGCTGATCCTGGCCACGATTCCTACCGGGATCATCGGCATTGCCGGGAAAAAATTCTTCGTCAGCCTCTTCGACCGCCTCGACGTGGTGGGCGGCATGCTGTTGGTCACCGCCCTCCTCCTTTGGCTGGCGGAAAGCCGTAAAGCCGAAAAAATGCGCGAAAAGGAGTTCTCCAGCGGTAAGGCTCTACTGGTCGGTATCGTCCAGGGGCTGGCCATCCTTCCCGGCATTTCCCGTTCCGGTTCGACCATCGCCACGGCAATGCTGAGCGGTATCGAACCCAAAACCGCGGCCCGTTTCTCTTTCATCCTTTCGATCCCGGCCATCAGCGGAGCGGCGCTGCTGAACTTAAAAGAGATGCAGGCCATTCCCGGCGACCAGCTGGTCGCCTGCGCTGGCGGGGCCGTGGCCGCCCTGCTTACCGGACTGCTGGCCTTGAAACTCCTGATCATGATTCTCGAAGAGCGCCGCCTGCGCATCTTTGCCGTTTATTGCGCCGCTATCGGCAGCCTCACCCTGCTGGCCGCCCTGTTCTGAAGCCCTCCCGGAGCTAATGTGAAAGAACTGCTATTTAAAACCATCTCCCTGATCGTGGCGGTGGTCGGGAAACTGGGCTATGGCGGCATTATCGTCATGATGTTCCTGGAGAGCTCGTTCTTTCCCTTTCCCAGCGAAATCGTCATTCCGCCAGCCGCCTATCTCGCCCAACGCGGGGAGATGAATCTCGCGGTCGTCATCTTCTGCGGGATCCTCGGCAGTATTCTCGGAGCCCTGTTCAACTACTGGCTGGCCCTGAAACTGGGCCGGCCGGCCCTGTTGCATTATGGACGTTATATCGGACTGACTGAAGAGAAATTCAACCGGACCGAAATTTTCCTCCAGCGCCACGGGGTTTTCGGCACCTTCATCGGGCGCCTGATTCCGGTGATCCGCCAGTACATCTCCTTTCCCGCCGGGCTCGTGCGGCTGCCCCTGATACCATTCATCCTGGCCACGGCTCTCGGCGCCGCTCTCTGGGTCGTGATCCTGGCCGCGATCGGCTGGCTGGTCGGCAACAACCAGGAACTGATCATGCGTTATTCCCGGCACACTTTCTACTATCTGTTGCCGCTGATCATCTTCAGCTGCCTGGTCTACATCTATCGCCAGCGGCGTAAATCCTCCCTTTAAAATTAAATGTTCCGGGCCCCCGGCGGGGAAAACCGGCGACCCGGAACATGGTCACATCACGACGGGGATCGAACCGGCCGGCATCTCCCCTAGCGCCCGGGGCACTGGGCCGCAACCTCGGGAGCGATATTCTTACTGCCGTAAGCTTTCTCGAAATGCGCCGCGAACTCGGCAGCGAGCTTGCGGGCCCGCTGTTCATAGGCATCCTGATCGCGCCAGGTGTCGCGGGGATTGAGGATCTCGGCCGGCACTCCGGGACAGGAGAGAGGGATCTGAACATGGAAGATGGGATCCTCCCGGTACTCGACACTATCGAGATCGCCGTTCATCGCGGCCTTGACCAGGGCCCGGGTCAGCTTGATGTCCATGCGCTGTCCCTCGCCGAAAGGCCCGCCGCTCCAGCCCGTGTTGACCAGAAAGACCTCGGCCTGGTAGCGCTCCATGCGTTCACCCAGCATCCCGGCGTAGACATCGGGGTTGCAGGGCATGAAAGGCTCGCCGAAGAAACGGGAAAAAGTCGTCTGGGGCTCGACGATCCCGGTTTCGGTCCCGGCCAGCTTGCTGGTGTAGCCCATCAGAAACCAGAGCATCGCCTGGGCCGGCGTGAGTTTGCTCAAAGGCGGCAGGACGCCGTTCGCATCAGCGGTCAGGAAAAGAATGGTCCGGGGATGGCCGGCCACCGATGAAGGCTTGATGTTGCTCAACTCCGAAAGCAGATAGGAGCCCCGAGAATTCGGGGTCAGGCGCTCGTCATCGAAATCGAAATGACCGTCGGGATAGACCATCGCGTTCTCGACGATCGAACCATGTTCGAGATAGTCGGCCTCATGCATGACGGCCCGGTAGATTTCGGGCTCTTTTTCCGGATCGATATTGATCATCTTGGCATAGCAGCCATGTTCGAAATTGGCGATACCGGCATCGCTCCAGCCATGCTCGTCGTCACCGAGCAGAGCCCTTTCGGGATCGGCCGAAAGGGTGGTTTTGCCGGTCCCGGAAAGCCCCAGAAGCAGGGCCACGTGTCCATCCGGCCCCTCGTTGGCGGAACAGTGCAGCGGCAGGATGCCGACCTCGGGCAGCATATAGTTCATAACCGTGAACATCAGCTTCTTGACACTGCCGCAGTAGGCCGAACCATAGACGATCCCGACCCGCTGGTCGAGATCGATGACCACCGCCATATCGGTAGTCCGTCCGTCGGGAAGCTTCCGCAAGCGACCCTCGTAACGCGACCGGTCGAGTTTGTCGTAAGGCAGAGCCAGAAGAGTGAAACTCTTTTTAGCAAAGAGAGAGTCGTCGATCCCTTCCGGCACCGGCCGGAACATGTTGTCGGTGAAAAGTACGGTCAGGGCCCGGTCGGAAACCGTGCGCACCGGCAGAGCGTAGGCGGCATCGGCCCCCAGAACCCGGTCGGTGACATAGAGCCGCTCTTTGCCGCCCAGAACTTCAAGGGCATCGGCGAAAAGCATCTCGAAAGTCTCCTCCGAAACCGGGATGTTGTTGGGCGAATCCCAGTCGATCTTATCCTGGCTCGCGGCCCGTTTTACGATCAGAGTATCCTTGGGACTGCGGCCGGTGGATTCCGGCGGCGTCCAGGTGGCCAGGGCCCCGTTGGCGGCGACCAGGACTTCCCGATTGGCGACCGCCGCTTTGATCATCTCTCGCCGTTGCGGATTGATCTCCACGGCACCCCCACATCCCTCCAACATTTCGTCAACTGCTTCTCTTTTGCTCATGATTTCTGCCTTTCTGGATTTTTTCACCTTTCTTGAAATATTAACAGGTCGATCCCGGAAAAAACCGGGAAACCAAAAAACATCTATCTCCGAAATATCAGGAAACGAACTCAATCACCCGACCACCGAACAGCTCCCGGACCTCGAAAGCGAGATCGGCGGAAGGCTGCAGGGCGACTTTCTCCAGCTTCATCTCGACTTCGCATTCGGGCAGCAACAGGGTGATATGGGCCGGGCAGTCGCCGAGGTGGCGCTGGAAGATATCCTGCAACCGGGCCAGGCGGCCGGGCTGAGCCTGCTCCCGGGTCAGAGTGATGGCCACCCGCTCGATAATCTTGGCCAGGGCCTCTTCGAAACCGAAAACCTCGCCGACCACCATCTTGGCCTTGGTCCGGTCGTCATTGACCTCTAGACGGCCCTCGAGAATCAACGGCGTATCGTTGGCGATGAAGTCCCGGGCCTTGATGAAACTCTCTTCGAAAAGGGTGACTTCGACCGAACCACTGAGATCCTCGAGCACGGCGAAAGCCATCAGTTTTCCGTTCCGGGTCCGCTTGCTTTTGACCGAGTTCAGAAGCCCGCCGATCCGTACCGTGGCGCCGTTCTCGCACTGGACCAGGTCGGCGGCGGTCGCCGTCGTACAACGCTTGAGTTCGTCGGCGTAACGCTCCAGGGGATGCCGGCTGAGATAGAAACCTAAGGTTTCACGTTCGAAGGTCAGCTCCTCTTTTTCGCTCCAGGGGGCGACATCCTCGGGATAGCAGGCATCTTCCCGGGTCAACTCCTCGCCGGCGAAGGCGAACAGCGACTGCTGGCCGCAGACCCGGTCCTGAGAGGCCGAACGACCGTTGTCGATCGCCGTTTCGATAGCGGCGAAAAGCCGGGAGCGCGCCACTCCTTCGCCATCGAAGGCCCCGGCCTTGACCAGGCTCTCGAGCACCCGGCGGTTGACCTTGCCGAGATCGACCCGGCAGCAGAGATCGAAAAGCGATTTGAAAGGCCCTTCGATCTCCCGCACCCGGATGATCTCGGCCGCGGCCTTCTCCCCGACGTTCTTGACCGCGGCCAGGCCGAAACGGATATCCCGGCCGACAACCGTGAAAGAGAGCTCGCTGACGTTGATATCGGGCGGCAGGACCTTGATCCCCATCTTCCGGCATTCGGCGATGTTCTTGATCACCTTGTCGGTATCGTGCATATCCTCCATCAGGAGGCCGGCCATGAACTCGACCGGGTAGTGGGCTTTCAGGTAGGCGGTCTGATAGGAGACGTAACCATAGGCGGTGGAGTGGGATTTGTTGAAACCGTACTCGGCGAACTGGGCCATGAGATCGAAAATCTCTTCCGCCTTCTCCGGGTCGACGCCGTTGTCGCGGGCCCCGGCGAGAAAACTCTCCCGCTGGGCCGCCATGACCTCGGCCTTCTTCTTGCCCATCGCCTTGCGCAGGATATCGGCCTGGCCCAGGGAGTAGCCGGCCAGGCGCTGGGCGATCTGCATCACCTGCTCCTGGTAGACGATGACCCCGTAGGTCTCCTTGAGAATCGGCTCGAGTTCGGGCAGCAGGTATTCGACCTTCTGCAAACCGTGCTTGCGGGCGATGAAATCATCGATCATCCCGCTTTCGATCGGGCCCGGGCGGTAGAGGGCGACCAGGGCGATGATATCCTCGAAACAGCCCGGTTTGAGCCGCACCAAGAGATCCTGCATGCCGCTCGATTCGAGTTGGAAAACCCCGACCGCGGCC
>JAADEO010000132.1 GCA_013153415.1 Deltaproteobacteria bacterium | reverse complement strand
TATCGGTCTCACCTCGCTTTCTCCCTACAGCCGTAAATACGTGGGCTATCTCATCGGCAAGGGCAAAGCGACGCTCAACCTGGAATACCGGATCGAAAACCGGGAGCTGGAAGCCCGTAATACGGTTTTTATCGACCAGTTCGATTTCGGCTCGAAAGTCGAGAGTCCGGATGCCACCAGTTTGCCGGTCAAGCTCGCGATCGCCCTGCTGCGCGACCGCAAAGGCGAAATACACCTCAATCTCCCGGTCAAGGGAAGGCTGGATGATCCGGAATTCAGTCTCGGTGGGGTTATTATCAAGGTCTTTGTCAACTTGATTACCAAGGCGGTGACTTCGCCCTTTTCCCTGCTCAGCAGCCTCGCCGGAGGTGGCGAGGAGCTCAACCAGGTAGATTTCGCTCCGGGTAGCGCCGAACTCGATGATAATGCCGCCGCACGGCTTGACAAGTTGGCCAAAGTCCTATACGACCGGCCCGGGCTAAAAGTCGAGATCTGCGGTCGGGCCAGTCGCGGGCAGGATCGTAAGGCGCTGCATGAGGCGGCTTTCCAGAGGCTGCTCAAGGTGGAGAAGTTCAAGGATCTGAGCCGGGATAACCGGGCCCCGGAAAGCCCGGATCAGGTGACGGTCGCCGCCGGTGAAGAGTTTGAACGCTATCTTTGGCTGGCCTACAAGAGGGCGCCGATAACCAAGGAGAAGAACCTTATCGGCCTGGTCAAGAAGGTTGATCCGGCCGTCCAGGAGAAACTTCTGCGCCAGAGTATCAAGATCGGCGATGACGAGCTCAAGGCCCTGGCCCGGCAACGGGCCCAGGTCGTGTTGCAGTACCTCGTGGCCAAGGGCCCGGTTGCGGCCGAGCGCCTGTTTCTGGTCGAACCGCAGCTGGTGGATGGAGACGGACCCGAAAGCCGTCGGGTGGAAATGAAAATCAAATAGTTCTCTTAAGTTTTAAAGAAAAGGAAATTTTTGATGGATATTCTGCAGAATTATCGGGACCATGCCGCGGCCCGGGCGGAGCTGGGAATCCCTCCCCTGCCGTTGAGTCCGGCCGAGGTGGAAGCGGTAATCGCGGCCCTGCCGGCCAGCCAGGGTTCCGAACGGGAGGAGCTTTTGACCCTGCTTCGCGACCGGGTCAACCCCGGGGTCGATGAGGCGGCTGCGATCAAGGCTGGATTTCTGGCTCGGGTGATCGGGGATGATGGTATGGCCGCCTACGGCATTACCCCGGAAACTGCGGTGGAATGGCTGGGAATGATGCGGGGAGGCTACAATCTCGAGCCCCTGTTCCAGGCCCTGGAAGATGCCCGGTCGTCGATAGTCGATGCCGCAGTTCGGGCTCTGAGCCAGACCCTGCTGGTCTATGACGCTTTCGACCGGGTCGTGGAAATGGCTGAAAACGGTGGTGACGGCGCCCGGCGCCTGTTGCGGTCCTGGGCCGCGGCCGACTGGTTCACCGAGCGGCCGCCCCTGGCCGAAGAGCTCGAGTTGACGGTTTTCAAGGTTCCCGGTGAAACCAACACCGATGATCTCTCTCCGGCTTCAGAGGCTTCGAGCCGCAGCGATATCCCCCTGCACGCGCTCTCGATGCTGGCCGCCCGCCTGGAAAACCCCCTGGCCGAGCTGGAACGTCTCCGGGCTCGGGGCTATCCCTTAGCCTATGTCGGCGATGTCGTCGGCACCGGCAGCAGTCGCAAATCGGCGATCAATTCCCTGCAGTGGCATATTGGTCATGATTTGCCCGGTATTCCCAACAAGCGGGGCGGGGGAGTGATTATCGGTGGCATTATCGCCCCGATTTTCTTCAATACGGCCGAGGATTCCGGTGCCCTGCCGATCGAGGCTCCGGTCACCGCCCTGGAGAACGGCGATCTCATCACCCTGCGCCCCTATGCCGGTGAAATCGTCAAAGCGGGCCAGGTGGTCAGCCGTTTCACCCTGCAGCCCGAGACCCTGGCCGACGAGTTCCGGGCCGGAGGACGGATTCCCCTGTTGATCGGTCGGGAGCTGACCAACCGGGCCCGGCGGGCGCTGGAGCTGCCCGCCAGCGAGATTTTCGCCCGGCCCCGCCCGGCCCCGGCATCTGACAAGGGGTACACCCTGGCCCAGAAGATCGTCGGTCGGGCCTGCGGTTGCGAGGGTGTCAGGCCGGGAATGTACCTGGAACCGAAGGTGGCGACGGTCGGCAGCCAGGATACTACCGGCCCCATGACCCGGGATGAGATCAAGGAGCTGGCGGCCCTGAAATTTTCCGCCGATCTGGTCATGCAGTCCTTCTGTCATACCGCCGCCTATCCCAAGCCGGTTGATATCAGAATGCATAAGACCCTGCCCGGTTTCATCCGGGAGCGGGGCGGGGTTTCCCTGCAGCCCGGAGACGGAGTCATCCATTCCTGGCTCAACCGCCTGCTGCTGCCCGATACTCTGGGCACCGGCGGTGATTCGCACACCCGCTTTCCGCTGGGAATCTCTTTCCCGGCGGGCTCCGGCCTGGTCGCTTTCGCGGCGGTGGCCGGACTCATGCCGCTCGATATGCCGGAGAGCGTGCTGGTCCGTTTTCACGGCCGCCTGCAGCCCGGTATCACGTTGCGTGACCTGGTCAACGCGATTCCTCTAAAGGCGATCGAGATGGGACTGCTGACCGTGGCCAAGGAGGGTAAAAAAAATATCTTCGCCGGCCGGATTTTGGAAATTGAGGGTCTCGAGGAGTTGAGTTGCGAAGAGGCTTTCGAAATCTCTGACGCTTCGGCCGAGCGCAGTGCCGCCGCCTGTACCGTGGCTCTGGCCCCGGATTCGGTGGCGAAGTATCTTACTTCCAACGCCGCTTTCATCGATCAGCTGATCGATGAGGGGTATGGTGACCGGGAAACCCTGGCCCGGCGGGCCCGGGCCATGCGCGAATGGCTGGCCCGGCCCGAGCTGCTCAAGGCCGACCGGGATGCCGAGTACGCCGCGGTTATCGATATCGATATGGCCACGGTTACGGAGCCGATTCTTGCCTGTCCCAACGATCCCGATGATGTTGCGACCTTGAGCACGATCCTGGCCGATGACCGGCGCCGGACCAGCATCGATGAGGTTTTTGTCGGTAGCTGTATGACCAATATCGGTCATTTCCGGGCCCTGGGGGAGATCCTGCGGGACGAAGGCCAGGTTCCGGTCAGGCTCTGGCTGGCCCCGCCGACTAGAATGGATGCCGCTACCCTGCGGGACGAGGGTTATTACGCGGTTTTCGGCCAGGCCGGGGCCCGGATCGAGACCTCGGGCTGCAGCCTCTGCATGGGCAACCAGGCCCGGGTGGCGGATAGGGCGATGGTCTTTTCGACCTCGACGCGGAATTTCGACAATCGGCTTGGCAAGGATGCCAAGGTTTATCTCGGGTCGGCCGAACTGGCGGCGGTTACCGCCCTTTACGGCCGTCTGCCCAGTCCGGCCGAATACCAGGAGATGGTGGCCCGGAAACTGCCGCTGGAGAGCCGGGCCAAGGTCTATCGCTATCTCGATTTCTCCGTCCGGGAGAGCTGAATGAGGTTCTGGTCAGGAGTGGAGTGAGCCGGGCCGGGAATCCTATTGAGATTGACATTGAGCGCCTTGTAATGCTATAATCAACGTTTGCACAGCTGCCTTAGACAAGGGTGGCTGAGTTATATTTAAACCCAGAAATCGGAAAAACAGAGCCGGAGATACCGATAACCATGATTGAACGCTACTCGCGACCCGAAATGAGCCGGGTCTGGAGCGAAGAGAATAAATTTTCCTGTTGGCTCAAAGTCGAGCTGGCGGTCTGCGAAGTCTATGCCGAAAAGGGTGAGATCCCGGCCGAGGATTGGCAGCAGATCCGTGAAAAAGCGGCTTTCGACGTCAACCGTATTCAGGAGATCGAGGCCGAGGTCCGGCACGATGTGATCGCTTTTTTGACTTCGGTGGCCGAGTTCGTCGGTCCCGCTTCCCGCCATATCCATTTCGGCATGACCTCATCCGATGTTCTGGATACGGCCCTGGCCCTGCAGCTCAAGGAGGCTGGAGGGCTGTTGATGCAGGGAGTGGACCGGGTGTTGGAAGCGATCAAGACCCGGGCTTTCGAGCTGCGTGACTGCCCGATGATCGGCCGTTCACATGGTATCCATGCCGAGCCGATCACCGTGGGGCTCAAATTCGCCATCTGGTACGACGAGATGGGACGCCAGAAGAAACGCTTGGCGGCGGCGATCGAGGATATCTCGGTCGGTAAAATCTCCGGGGCGGTGGGAACTTTCGCCAATATCGATCCCGCCATCGAGGAGGCGGTCTGTGCCCGTTTGGGCCTCAGACCGGCCCCGGCTTCGAGCCAGATAGTTCAACGCGACCGGCACGCTTTCTTCTTTACGACTCTGGCCCTGGTCGCAGCTTCGCTGGAGAAGTTCGCCACCGAGATTCGGCACCTGCAGCGCACCGAGGTCGGCGAGGCGGAAGAATTTTTCCATGCCGGCCAGAAGGGTTCCTCGGCGATGCCGCATAAACGCAACCCGATCCTTTCGGAGAATCTTTGCGGTCTGGCCCGCCTGGTCCGTTCCCATGCCCTGGCAGCGATGGAGAATGTCGCCCTCTGGCATGAACGGGACATCAGCCACTCTTCGGTGGAAAGGGTGATCGCCCCCGATGCCACGATTCTGCTCGATTTCATGTTGCATCGTTTCGGCGGGATGATGGAAAAACTGGTGCTCTATCCCGAGCGGATGCTTAAAAATCTGGAACTGACCGGGGGGACGATCTATTCCCAGGGGGTTCTGCTGGCCCTGGCCCGGGCCGGAGCGGCCCGGGAGGATGCCTATCGCTGGGTGCAGCGTAATGCCATGGCCGCTTTCAACGAAGGTGGCTCTTTCAAGGAATACCTGCTTAAGGATAGCGAGGTAACCAAGTTTATTTCCGCCTCGGAGATCGAAGAAATTTTCAGCCTGGAGCATCACCTGCGCCGGGTGCCGGAGATCTTTGCCAGGGTGTTCGGTACATCCGGATAGCGGGGTGGCAGATTCAGGGGCGGGATGAGTTCTTTGCCCAAGGGAGAAGGTTATGGAGCGTCGTCAGAAATTGTATGAAGGCAAGGCCAAGATTATCTACGCAACCGATGACCCGGACAAGAGCATTCTCTATTTCAAGGATGATGCCACGGCTTTCAACGGAGCCAAGAAGGGAACCATTGCCGATAAAGGGATTATCAATAATAAAGTTTCGGCCCGGTTGTTTCAGATGCTGGCCGAAAACGGAATCGAGAGTCATTTTATCGAGCGGCTTTCCGACCGGGAGATGCTGGCCCGGAAAGTGGAGATCATGCCGGTCGAGGTTGTCGTCCGCAACTATATCGCCGGCAGCCTGGCCAAGCGCATGGGGCGCAGCGAGGGTGATGAACTGCCCCGGGTGATCGTCGAATATTATTACAAGGATGATGCCCTTAACGATCCGATGATCAATCGGGACCATATCCTGGCCTTCAACCTGGCCACTGAAAAGCAGATCGACGAGGCCCGGGAAATCGCTCTCAGGGTCAACCAGGTGCTCAAAAAGTATCTTTATGAGCGTGATATCCTGCTGGTCGATTTCAAACTCGAATTCGGCGACTATAAAGGGCGGATGCTGCTGGCCGACGAGATCTGCCCCGACACCTGTCGTCTCTGGGACCGGCATACCCTGGAAAAGCTGGACAAGGACCGTTTTCGTCGGGAATTGGGGCAGGTTGAGGAGGCGTATCTCGAGATTTGCCGCCGGGTTTGTGGGGATGATATCTGAGCAGGCTGTCGCTGATGACCATTCATAAACTGACTGTAGCGCTCGATTCCCGCAGCTATTCCATCTGTATCGGTTCCGGACTGACCCAGTACGATGAGACAGGCGATGGTGGGGACAGCCTCCTGATTCCCCGTCTGCGGGGTAAGGACGGGGTGATCGTTACCAACGAAACCATCGCCCCGCTCTATCTCAGCCGGGTCCGGAAATGGTTGGCGGCGGCCGGCTACCAGGGTCGACCGGTGATCCTGCCCGATGGTGAGGAATATAAAAATTACACCACCCTGCAGAGTCTTTACCGGGAACTCTATGAGGCCGGTTTGCAACGCAACGGTTTTATCTGCGCCCTGGGGGGCGGCGTGATCGGCGACTTGGCCGGTTTTGCCGCCGCCACCTACATGCGGGGCATTGACCTCATCCAACTGCCGACCACCGTTCTGGCCCAGGTCGACAGCGCTATCGGTGGCAAGAACGGCGTCAATCTCGAGTTCGGAAAAAACTTGATCGGCAGTACCTATCAACCCCGGGTGGTGATCTCCGATGTCGATTTCATCGAGACCCTGCCCGAAAAAGAGTTGCTCAGCGGTCTCGGCGAGGTGGTCAAGTACGGATTGCTGGCCGGCGATGATTTCATCTCTTTCCTGGAGTTGAACCAGACCGAGATCATGGAACGCAAAAGCCGCAGCCTGGCGATCATGATCCACTCCTGCAGCCGGATCAAGGCCGATTACGTGGAACGGGACGAATTCGACCTGCTCGGAGTCCGGGCCGCCCTCAATCTCGGGCATACCGTTGGCCACGCGCTGGAGAAGATGTATGGTTTTCAGAAGCTGCCTCATGGTGAGGCGGTGTCGATCGGCCTGGTGTGCGCACTCACTCTTTCGGTAGCCATGGAACTGTTGCCGGAGAGCGGGTTTCAGCGCGCTCTGCAATTGATCAGTCATTACCGTCTGCCGGCGGTTGTCCCTGAAGATGCGGACATCGACCAGATGATAGAGCTCATGCGGCGGGACAAAAAGGTTGCTGCCGGTTCCGGCCTGTCGATGGTTCTGTTGCGGGGTCTCGGCGACCCATACCTGGAAGACAATGTCGATCCGGTTCTTTTGCGAGAAGTCCTGATCAAATGTAAACAACCCCAACTTAATCCCTGATAGGTTTTTATGGAATCCTCATCCTCACAGATCTCCCTGCTGATCGCTTTTACGGCCGGGATCTTCTCCTTTATCTCTCCCTGTGTTTTACCGCTGATCCCGTCGTATCTGACCTATATAACCGGGATCTCTTTCGATGAACTGGTTGACAGCCGAAGCAGCGCGGTCCGGCGGCGAACCCTGTTTCACTCGCTCTTCTTTATTCTCGGTTTCACCATGGTTTTCGTGGCCCTGGGAGCTTCGGCGACCTATGTCGGCAATTTTTTCCATGAAAACCAGGTGCTCATCCGCCGGGTTGGCGGAGTGATCGTGATCCTGCTCGGTATCCATATCACCGGTTTCGTCAAGTTGAGTTTCCTCGAGCGGGAAAAACGTTTCGAGTTTACCGACAAGCCGCTCGGTTATCTGGGTTCGGTCCTGGTCGGGATCGCTTTCGCGGCCGGCTGGACCCCTTGTATCGGGCCGATCCTGGCGAGTATCCTGCTCTACGCCAGCACCTCTGATAACGTCACCAGCGGGATCGTTCTGTTGATCGCTTACTCGCTGGGATTGGGGCTGCCGTTTCTGCTTTCAGCCCTGGCTTTCAATACTTTTCTTACCTATTTCGCCAAATTCAACCGCTATCTGCGGATAGTCAGCATCGTCAGTGGAATCTTTCTGGTGATCATCGGCCTGTTGCTGGTATTCGACTATCTCTCGCTGATTTCACAATATCTCAATATGATGCTGCCGCAGACCGGTTAATCCCGGTTCGTGGCGGGAAATGTATGTAGGAGACCCGGACCGTGAACAAAATTATTATCCCGATACTTGAGGTTTTTGGTTTTCTTTTTGCTGTTTGCGGCATCGCTATCTGGTTGATTCACGATATGTACATTGCCGCCAGTATCCTGATCGGAGTGGGGGGGATAATGGTGCTGGCCGGGATGTGGATCGAAAAAAAGTATGTCGGTTATTATGATGACTGAGTTTTTAGAGGGGAGTTGTCATGGCTAAAATCGAGCCACGGGCGTTTATTGCCGAGATCCGGAGCAATATCGCCGAAAATGATGCTATCAAAGCCGGAATCGTTCTTTCCCATATTGCTGAAATGGATCTCGATGTCCAGCGCGAGGCCCTGGAGCTGATCGGGAACAGCTCTCCGGAGTTCGCTGTTCCCCTGATGACGATGGTACTGGATAAGTTTCCCTACCTGACCGCCTCCTTTCCCGACCTCAAAGAGCGCCTGGTAGCCAGGATTCTGGAAGCCCCGGCGACTTTCCTGGCTTTGCTCCAGGACGACAAATGCGAAAGCCGCTCTTTTCTGATAGAATTGGCGGGAGAGATCGGGCTCGAGGATGCTTACCATGTTTTGATGGCGATCCTGGTCAACGAGGATGATCACGAAATTCTCGAGAAGGTTATCGTGGCTTTGGGCGAAATCGGTGATCCCGGGGCGGCAGCCAATATTGCCGAGTTGCTCTATACCGAGGACCGGGAGCTGGTTCATGCCGCGATTATCGCTCTGGGCCAGCTGGGTTCGCCGACCGCGATCAGCCGGCTGCATGAGAAGCTGGGTCGTGATCCCGAGCTCGACCTGGAGATTCTCGATGTCTTTTTGCGGGTCCAGTCCCGCGAGGCGATCGAAAAACTCAATAAGACTCTGA
>JAADEO010000022.1 GCA_013153415.1 Deltaproteobacteria bacterium | reverse complement strand
GCTCTTCCGGCCCGACTGCGAAACAACAACGAAAGGCTGCGTCAAAACCCGGTCGGGTTCCGCCTGTGACCAGCGGCGGCCGCCGGGTTTTCTCTTTGTGTTATGGATTTCTCTCTGCTCGCGGTTCTGATTGTCGGTCTCGCTGTCGGCCTGATCTCCACGATTTTCGGCCTGGGTGGCGGCGTTCTGATGGTTCCGACCCTGACGATGATCACGCCATTCTCCCACGTCGAGGCCATCGGCACCAGCCTGACCACCGTGGTCCTGGTCACCGCCTGGAACACCTGGCGCTACCATCGCCGGGGCCTGGTGATCTGGAAAACGGTTTTCGGAATCATCACCGGTTCGGTCATCTGCTCGGCCCTGGCCGCCTACATCGCCACCTTCCTGCCGGAAAAATTCCTGATCGCCTTCATGCTCCTGTTCCTGCTCTTTCTGGCCTGGAAAACTTTCGGCATCAAAGAGATCAAACCGGGCAGCAAGAAGGCCGGAGCCCTGGCCGCTTTCGGGATCGGCTCTCTCAGCGGCACGGTGGCCGGCCTGGTCGGCATCGGTGGCGGGGGCATCACCACCCCGCTGATGCTGATTACCGGGCTCGCCGAAAACCGCAGCGCCGCCCCGACCTCCAACGCCGTGATGATCTTTACCGCCGGAGCCGGAGCTCTAACCTACGCCTCACGGGGAATAATCGGCCCGACCCAGCTGCAATACTCCCTGCTCTTAGCTTTCGGCGCCATTCTCTCATCTTTCATCGGCGTCCGCATCAACCAGCATCTGGGCATCAGGCCCCGGCGCCGGATGCTCGGCATTATTCTCCTGCTCATCACTTTGCGTCTGGCCTGGCAGCTCATCTGAACTACCTTTCGAGCCGACAATTGGCCCGTTCCAACAAGCGCCTGATCTCCGTCATATTCCTCTGTCTGAGTTCAGGCGGATTGCCGCCTTCGGCACACCAGCCCCGGTCGATTTTCTCCAGAAAACTCGCGATCGCTTCCTGAGACAGGGGTTTCGGATTATGGGCCCAGGCCAGCATGCCCTGGACCTGGTCCCGGCAGCTCAAGGCAAGGTTGAAGCCATACTGGAAGCCTTTGATCGTCATCAACAGCGGCAGATAGCTGTAGTCCCTCTCCCCCGGAGAACGCAGGCGCAGAAAAGAATATTCCATAACCTCACGATAATCTCGCCCCCGGGCCGGGCAGTGGCGGCGGCGCTGGATGACGCCGCGCAGTTCGTTGTCGGCCATCCGGCATTCGCGCCAGCGCCCGGTTTCATCGACCTGGAAATCCCCCCCCAGCAAAAGCAGGCAGAGGTAGTCATCGAGTTCCGGCCGCGGGGCTCCGAAAGCGACCTTTTCCAGGTTGACATGGAGGCTGTGGGGGCTGATCTCGGCAACGAACTTTATCACCTCGTCGATATAGAGTGAGACCAGGCCGCAGTCTTTGGCCAGCGGCATCGAAAAAGCACGCGGATAATCGAGACGCACCAGACTGTATTCGTAGAAACCGCCCGGCCGGGGGCCGAGTCTGAACTTCCTCAGGAAGCTCCAGCCCCGGATATGAGTGTCGAGATACCCCCCCAGGCGCCAGCTGACGTCATCGAGAAAGAAATCCTCATACCAGCTCATATTGGCGAACAAAGGATCCCGGCGCCCACTCTTAAAGGGTTTGTCAAAGGTAGCGAAACGTCCGAGATTGCTGAATTCGAGTTCGACTCCAAGCGGTGTCCGCCCGGACTGACTGTAACGGGGGAAAAGTTCTGTGGCCAGCTTCCCGACCTCGGCGAAAGAGACCAGTTCCCGCAGGCGGGAAGCAGTCAGAAGAGCATAAACATAGAGACGCCGTTCCCGGTGCGCAATCACGCTCTCCAGCAGTTCGTCGAGAACCCGGTCGCAATCCGGACGGTGCCGGTTGAACCAGAGTATGGCCGCCAGATTGGGGAAAAAATCGTAATAGCAGTTCTCGTCCGGAACCGGCAAGCGGCGGTAATCGAGATGAGGACGTACGCCCTGGACCAGGAAACCGAAAAGATAATGACGCAGGACAAGTCTTAAATAGGGCCGCAGGACAGCGGCCTGGCGCCAGGCCCGGGGGCGAATACGAAGACTGCGGTATTGCCGGGCCGCGGCCTGAGCGAGATTGCGACGGAAACTTCCGCCGCTGCGGGCGCGTGAAGTACGGGATTGGGACTGATCGGTGAAAAAAAGAAATCGGCGCCGATAGGTGACGCCGACGAATTCGCGCAGTAACATCAGGCGCTCGACCGGAGTCAGGCGCTGATAGACCTTTGCGTAAGGGGTCTGACGGAGGTCATCCGGAAAGAAGAAGGCCACCGCAACTCCGCGGTCCGGAAACTATTCTCAGCGATCCGGGCCGGTTCGGAAAATTCATTCAGCTGTTATAGTCTCCCCGGGTAAACTTCTCCACTTCGACCCGGGCCATGACCAGGGATTCCTGCATCAGGTCGGCCAGTTCGGCGTGATCGACCTGGTTGACATACTCCATCATATCACGTGAGACCCGGTCCAGAACCTGAACCGTCTCCTTCATCTTGTCGGGATCGATACGGTCCCGGTCAAGGTTCTGCCGGTAACGGTCGAGAATATCGATCAGCTGCTCGGTATCGCGGATACCCCGCTCCCGCAGGTCACCGGTTTCCGGCAGACCATCGAGGGCTGAAACCTCATAAACCGGAAAAGTCGAAAAACCGGGAGTCGCGGCCGCAGTGGGAGAACCCTCGTCCAGGGCCGAGCGGCTCTCCAGCTCTTTCTCCAGAACCTCACCGAAGGCTTTGCCACCTTCCCGTCGCTCTGCCGGTTTAGGGGCGGTATCGGTGGTCAGTTTGCTGATAACGCCGCTGTCAGCTACTCCGTCTACACTCATCGTATAACTCCCGCAAGGCCTCTTCCAATCGTACGAAAGGAAGGTTGAACTGCTCCCGTGTCTTCATGTTCCGACAGACTGCCTCCTGCCGGGCCCGCTCTTCGGAACCGACGATCAGGGCGAACTCAACACCATCCTTATCGGCTTTTTTGAGCTGGCTCTTGAGGCTTTTCTGCTGAAAACCCAAAGTTGTCATCCGCACCCCGCGGTTGAGATTGACATGAACCGGAAAAAGCAGGCGCAAAGCCTCTTCATCCAGAGCGATCAAAGCCGCAAAAGGGCGGGGCAAGGGAGCGATTCCGGCATCGACCAGCAGCATCAGCCGTTCAAATCCGATCGCGAAACCGAAAGCCGGGGTCGGTTTACCGCCCAGCTCTTCCACCAACCGGTCGTAACGGCCACCCGCAGCCACCGCGTTCTGGGCCCCGAGTTCACCGGCCAGGAATTCGAACGTGGTCCGGGTATAGTAATCGAGCCCCCGAACCAGTTTCGGGTTGACCTCGTACTCCAGGCCGACATCCTCCAGCAGGCTCCGCAGACCGGCGAAGTGCTCCCGGCAATCCGTACACCAGGATTCGCTGATCAGCGGGGCATCGGCCACGGCCTCGCGGCACTGCGGATTTTTGCAATCCAGCGCGCGCAACGGGTTTTCGTCGAGACGCCGCCGGCAGTCACCGCACAGGGCATCCAGTCGCTGTTTGAGAAAAGCCTGCAAACGCTCCCGGAAAGCGGGCCGGCAGTTTTCGCAACCCAAGCTGTTGAGCTGCAAAACTACTCCCTTGATCTCCAGTTCATGAAAGAACTGTGCCAGCATGACCAGGGTTTCGGCATCCTGATAGAAACCGGCTTCACCGAAAACCTCGGCCCCGAGCTGATGGAACTGGCGAAAACGACCTTTCTGGGGGCGCTCATAGCGAAACATCGGCCCCACATAATACAACTTATTGATTTCATTGAGTTTGCCAAGAGAGTACTGATTATAGGCCCGAACCACCGAAGCTGTGCCCTCCGGTCTCAGGGTCAGGGAACGATCGGAACGATCACAAAAAGTATACATCTCTTTTTCGACGATATCGGTCTCATCCCCGATACTACGGGCAAAAAGTTCCGTCGGTTCGAGCAGCGCCAGGCGCAACTCGGCAAATCCGTACCCCTCGAGCAATTCGCGGAACTTCTCCTCCACCACCCGCCAGCGGAAACTTTCCGGCGGCAGAACCTCGTTAAAGCCTTTGACCGTTTTAAGAGAGAATTTTTTCATTTCGGCAAAACCCGGTAATGGATTGTAAACTGGCAGCACTACGACTCGCCCGGACCCTGAACGCAAAGCGCCTGAACCGGGATGAACGGTTACCATCTCTTATTGTAACTGCCCACCCGGTCGGCTGTCCATCGGGCAGCTCCAGTTTGACCCGGAAAGTGGATCAGAACCGGTGGAAAAGGCTCTCGCGAAGGCGCGAAGCCGCGAAAGGAGAAAGATAAGGTTCAAGGTTAAATAGTTGTGGGGGCAGACCGTGAACCGTACACCGTGAATGGAAAGTGACACAAAGTCAATAACCACTCAGACTTCGCGGCTTCGCGTGAACCAGGGAAAATCCACCTTAAACGCTGTATCTGAAATAGGGTGTGAGCAGTTAACATCTTTTTAACTTATTCGCAGTCACTTTGACAACCGGAAATTAGGTCGGCGGGCATTTTATCGTCGCACCGGCCCTCGCGATCGAGAGCAAGAAACAGGAACCCGTCCTCTTTGACCCGCCACCGGCGGGCCCGTTTCCAGACCGGCAGCAACCGGACCGGGCTCCGGGAGCGCCCCCCGGGAGTCAACAGGATCCCCCCGTCCCGCAGTCCGACCCGGCCCAGGCCCGGCGGCAGGTGACGCGACCCCGGGGCGACCAGCAGGGCCAGGAGATTAACCTCCCGCGGCAGCTGCACGTCGTCGACCTGGCCACCGCCCCAGACCAGCAGATCGAGCCGGTCATAACGGAAATTGAGAGAAGGAGCCAGATCGAGCAGGTTCTGACGACGGCTTTCAGCCATGACAAAATCGTTGGCCGGCGGCCCCGCAACTGAAATCTCGACCCCATTGAAGATCCAGGAAGATGAAAATGAGGTCAGCTTGCGCCAGCGGACCCCGAAGCGATCACGGGTTATCCGGTTGAAATCCCGAAAAGGGGGATAGCCGCTCCAGATACCGTGATACCAAATCTCTTCGACCTTGAAATGTTCGACCAGAAAGAGCAGGCCGCCGACCAGGCCACGTTGCGGCTCGGTCAGCACCAGTACCGGAATCCGGGTGATCCTGCGCCGCCAGCAGTAGGGTGCGATAACCTTCTCAGGAAAAGAGAACCCCGATTTGGTATAGGAACCGCCGTTAAACAGGAGAGCTTCGCCGCCGGGCATCTCCAGCAGCAGACTCTGGGGCCGGCCACCGACGAAGGCGGCCAGAGAAACCCGGGGTCGGGACTGCCGCCATGACCACCAGGCCCAATCGCCGAGCACCGCCATAAAGAGGATCAACAACCCACAAACTACCATTTTCCTGGCTTTGGGATATGTGACCCAGAAAACCAGAATCAGGATGAATGACAGCAGCAGAACCTCTTCGAAACCGGTCGGCTGCGGGCCGTACCAGCGCCGACCGGGCAACCGGGCCTGCAGAAAAAAGGCACCCTCGAGCAGACAGTGCAGCAAACCGACCAGAGGAACGAAAAGAAGTTGCATAAAACCTAAAAGGGAAGCGAGCAACAGAGCCGCCATGCCGACCGGAATGACAACCAGGGAAAACAGGGGTATCAGGATAAGGTTGGCCGGCAGGGAATAAGGGGAAATAAAATGGACCTGACTGATAAGCCAGGGCAATGTCGCAAGTGAGATCGCCAGAGAGGTCGAACCGTAATAAAAGAGATAGCGCAGCAGCCCGCTCCCGGACCCCAACCTCCGGCCCCGCAGAAATGGCGCCGGCCCCGCCTCCCACCATCGGCGCAGACGCGGCAGCAGCCAGAGAATGGTCGCC
Organism: Deltaproteobacteria bacterium; assembly: GCA_013153415.1. Lineage (GTDB taxonomy): Bacteria > Desulfobacterota > Anaeroferrophillalia > Anaeroferrophillales > Tharpellaceae > JAADEO01. Next base: position 2,675 of record JAADEO010000022.1, on the reverse strand, counting down.
ACCGCGGTGAACGAGAGTTGAAAAGAGAGCCCGAACAGGGACTCGGGCCAGAGCCAGAGGATTACAATGGCGGCCAGCATGAGGGTTGAAAAAGGATCCTGCAGGCGGCCCTTGAGCAAAGCCAGGAGAAAGATGGCGACCATGATCCCGGCCCGGACCACCGGCAGATGGAAACCGGTCAAAAACAGGTAAAGAGGCAGTATGGCAAGGGTCAGGACAATCGCTGCTGGCAAGGGACCGGTAGGCAGACGCCGCCTGAGCCGGATGGGAACCAGCCGCTGCCCGAGCCAGAGCAACAGGCCGGCAACGATACTCAAATGCAGACCGGAGATGGCGAAGAGATGATAAACCCCGAAATCGAGAAAAAGGTTTTTCACCCGGGTGCCGAGCTGATCCCGGCAACCGATCAGCACTGCGGCCAGGATCGCTGCGGCATCCTTTCGATCATCACCCGCCGATCTGAAAATCAACCCGTAGAGCCGGCGCCGCAAGCTCTCCACAGCACCGGGACCGCCTCGAAAACGGGCCACCCGGACGATCCGGCTCCAATCTTCGAGATCGGCGGTCGCCACGATCCCGGAAAAACGACGGCGCTGGAAAGCACCGCGTAAAAAAGGATGTCGGGGAGGTTTGAGGGGCTTGAGCTCGAGTTTGACCGAAAGCAGATCTCCGACCCGGGGCAGAAGTGGACTGTCATAAACGACAGCCGGCAATTCAAGCTCGATTTCTCCCAGGGAAACCAGGTTTCCGGTCAGAGGTACGAGACGCAAGCGCCAACCCTTGAATGAAGATCGGGGAAAGCCTGCAACCCGGACCAGAAGGGTCTCCGGGCGGCGGGCGGAAGGTGAACCCAGGACCGCAGTGGCCTGTTCAAGATTGTTGCGACTGGCATCGATCCGGAGCGCCACACTGCTGGAAAGCAGAAACGCGAACAGCAGCAGAAGCCCGAAACGAAGATAACGAAAATCTACTCGCAGCCAGCGCAGGAGAAAAAAATAGAGTAATGGAAACAGAAATAGAAAAGTAAAAAGAAAGGAAAAGGGCAGGGCCCGGCAGACCCCGCCCCAAATCACCCAGACCAGCATCAACAGAGGCAGCAACAGGGGCCGGTAGACTATCGCCCGGGCCAGCTCCCGCATCAGAGATCTGCCCTGTTTCCGCCAGCCATCGGTCAGTCGAGTTCCTGCGCCAGCTCTTCGACCAGTTTCCGGGCCTTGGGAGTGAGCCGCTTCGGCATAATGATTTCAAGCTCGACGATCTGGTCGCCACAACTCCCATCCCGGCCCTTGACTCCTTTGCCGCGCAAACGCATCTTCTGGCCGTTCTGGGCGCACTCTTTGATCGTCAACATGGCTTTGCCGTCAAAGGTCGGGACCTCGATTTTGCCTCCGAGCAGGGCAGTGGTCAACGGCACTTTGACCTTGCAGTACAAATCCTTGCCCTGCATTCTGAAAGTATGATCCGGACGCACCTTGATCGTCAGAATGAGATCACCGTTGGGCCCGCCGTTGATCCCGGGATGTCCCTTGCCCTTGAGCCGTAGACGGGTATTGTCGGCGGTTCCGGGCGGAACCTTGACATTGACCTTCTTGCCGTCGATTCTCAACTTGAGCTCGGTACCCCGCACCGCCTCGCGGAAATCTATCTCGACCTGGTGTTCAGCGTTCTCGCCCCGGCGTGAAGTAGCTGTCGTCTGGCCCTGGTGAAAACCAGCACCCCCACCGAAAAGGTTGCCGAAGATATCGGAGATATCCTCGGGACCGCCGCCACCGCCGCTGCGGAAAGTGAAAGTCCGACCGCCGCTGCCGCCTGCGGCACCGCCGAAGAGATCGCTGAAATCGAACCCTTCGGCCTGACCTCCGGGATGGAAACCGCCGGGACCAGGGCCTCCCCCGGCCTGAAAAGCGGCATCGCCGAAGGTATCATAATCCTTGCGTTTTTTCTCATCGCTCAGGATCTCGTAAGCTTCGTTGATCTCTTTGAACTTCTTTTCCGCTTCCTGGTCATCGGGTTTGACATCCGGATGATACTGCCGGGCCTTGCGGCGAAAGGCCTTCTTGATCTCATCGGCGGAAGCTTTTTTGTCAACTCCGAGAATCTTGTAATAGTCTTTTCCTGCCATTTATATTCACACTCCTGAAGAGAATTTTTTTAATCGACGTCGCCAGTGTCATGAAACCTGCAGACGTCCTTGAGGCAATATAGGCATGAAACCGCCGATTGTAAAGGAAAGAGATGCGGAAAAGCCGCTTCTGAAGCAAAAAAAACGGCCCCTTTCCAGCGGGAAAGAGACCGTTTTCGAATTTAAGAGCAACCTCTCTGAAAAAAGAGGAGTGATCTTATTTGCCGTTGTCGCGCAGCACTTCCTTGCGGGAGAGGCGAATCTTGCCCTGGCGGTCGACCTCGATGACCTTGACCATGACTTCGTCGCCCTCCTTGAGATAATCGCGCACGTCGCGGACCCGCTCCTCGGCGATCTGCGAGATATGCAGCAGGCCGTCGGTACCGGGAAAGATCTCGACGAAGGCGCCGAAATCCATGATCCGCTGGACCTTGCCGAGATAGACCTTGCCGACCTCGGCTTCCTGGGTCAGCTCCCGGATCAGGGCGATGGCGAGTTCCGAAGCCTTGCCGTCGACCGAGGCGATCTTGATCTCGCCGCTGTCTTCGATATC
>JAADEO010000234.1 GCA_013153415.1 Deltaproteobacteria bacterium | reverse complement strand
GCAGAAGTGAAGGGGAAGCACCAGAAACGACCGGAGCAAGTTGACGCTGAGTCGCTGCTTTAAAGCAAGAGTGCTTGTTTGTTGGCCGGAAAGCCCTGTCTGGGTTGAGGGAATTTCCCCGCATTAGTTTGTTGCTAATCCTGTTTTTCAGTTCTAGTTTGAGTGGAGATTAAAGCAGATGATGATCCAGGAGATGATATTTTCTTTTCTGGGTGGCCTCGGCCTCTTTCTCTACGGCATGAAGGTGATGTCGGAAGGGTTGCAGAAGGTGGCCGGCAACCGCCTGCGTCAGGTGCTGGAGAAACTGACCACCAACCGGGTGGCCGCTTTTCTTGTCGGGATTACGGTAACCTCGATTGTCCAGTCTTCGAGTGCCACCACCGTTATGGTGGTTGGTTTCGTCAACGCCGGATTGATGAATCTGATGCAGGCCATCGGCGTTATTCTCGGGGCCAACATCGGGACTACGATCACGGCCCAGATGATCGCTTTCAAAATTCACCACTACGCCCTGCCGGCGATCGGCATCGGCGTCGGTCTGAAGCTTTTCAGCCCGACCCGGCGCTGGCAGTACATCGGCGAGATCATGGTCGGCTTCGGGATGCTTTTCTACGGCCTCTCGGTCTTGAAGGACGGGCTCTCCTGTCTCAAGACCCAGCCTTTTTTCCAGGAGGCTTTCGTCACCTTCAGCCACAATCATATCATGGCGGTCCTGGCCGGGGCTTTTCTGACCATCATTCTCCAGTCTTCGAGTGCCACCGTTGGTATCACCATGGCCCTGGCCGCGAGCGGGGCCCTGACCTTCGAGGGCGGGGTCGGACTGATTCTGGGTGAAAATATCGGTACCACGATTACCGCCCTGCTCGCCAGTATCGGCACCAATGTTTCGGCCAAGCGTGCGGCCCGGGCCCACATGATGGTCAATATTATCGGGGTCGCCTATGTTCTGGTGCTGTTCCCGCTGTTTCTGAAGATGGTCAACTACTTTACACCCGGTAATGCCGACATGGTGATCACTACGGCTCAGCAGGCGGCCCAGTACGGCATGAACATCGGTGACAAGCCCTTTATCGCCCGGCACCTGGCCAATGCTCACACCTTTTTCAATGTCTTCAACTGCCTGCTCTTTCTTCCCCTGGTCGGAATCTTGGCCAAGATCTGTACCTGGATGGTGCCTTCCGGAGATGAAGAGGAGAATGAATATCATCTTCGCTACCTCGACAACCGGGTGCTCGATACGCCGACCCTGGCTCTGGCCCAGGCCCATCAGGAGACCTGCCGGATGGCCGGACTCTGTCTGCGCATGTTCGATCAGACCACCGATTGTCTCGATGAGTTTTCGCAGAAACTGATGGAGAAGGTCTACCGCAAGGAGAACACCATCGACATGTTGCAGAAGGAGATTACCGATTTCCTGGTCAACGTCAGTCAGCTCTCGACGACGCCGGAGATCTCGCGCGAGGTCAATTCGACGATGTATATCGTCAATAACCTCGAGCGGGTCGGCGACCATTGCGAGAACCTGGTGCGCCTGGCCGAACGCAAACATGAGCAGAAGATCGAGTTCAGCAATGAAGCCCGGGATGAGATTGCCAAGATCAAAAAACGGGTTCGGGATTTCATCGAGCTTGCGGCCCAGGGCCTGGAGCACGGTGGTGATGATCAGTTTCTTTCCCGGGCCTCGGGGCTTGAAGAAGGAATCAACTCCCTCGAGGATCGCTACCGTAACCGTCACATTGAGCGTCTGAGCGAAAATCGCTGCTCGGTGGTGCCCGGACTGATCTTCATCGATGTTCTCACCAATTTTGAAAAAATAGGTGATCACTGCTATAATATATGCGAAGTGGTGGCCGGCAAGAAATAATGGCCCCGTATTGGATATTTTATTGAAAACCGGCTTTTTGCGGGATCAGCAGAAATGATTGCGGTCGGGGGGCTTTTCCGGCTTCCCGGCAAAAAAACGGATCGGGAAAAACAATGCAGAAACACGTCAAACGCGGGCTTTGGAACCATCTCATGAAAGATGGTATCGAGATGGGACTGGCCAGTATCATCTACGAGGTCGGAGTGGCCTCGAAATATGTCAATCATGCCATGCGGACCGGCGACCTGGGGCTGGCCGGGACCAGTAACCTCTATGGCGAGGACCAGTTGGCTCTCGATGTCCTGGCTGACGAGATCATCAAGGATCGTCTCGACCATACCGGTCGGGTACGGCGTATCATCTCCGAAGAACAGAGCGAGATCATCATCTTCGATCGCGAGAAACGTTCCGGTGGTTATGCCGTCTGTTATGACCCTCTCGACGGTTCCTCGCTGGTCGATGTCAACCTTTCGGTCGGCACCATCGTCGCCATCTACGCCGGCGAGGACCCTCTCCAGGACGGCAGCCGCCAGGTCGGGGCTCTTTATGTTCTTTACGGTCCGCGTACGACCCTGGTCTACAGCGCCGGACACGGGGTTCACGAGTTCACCCTGAACAGTCTGGGCGAATATGTCCTGACCCGGGAGAATATCCGGCTTAAAGAAAGCGGCAGGATCTTCAGTCCCGGTGGCCTGCGGGCTGACTACCTGCCCGAGCATGAAAAGCTGGTATCCCATCTCGAGGATAATGGCTACAAGTTGCGCTACAGCGGTGGCTTCGTTCCCGATATCAATCAGATCCTGTTAAAAGGTGGTGGTCTCTTCATGTATCCGGCCACCACCAAGGCTGCCAGCGGCAAGTTGCGCCTGCCTTTCGAACTCAATCCCATGGCCTACCTGATGGAGGCCGCCGGCGGGGCGGCCAGCGATGGTGAGAAACCGATCCTCGAACTCAAATGCCACGATCTCGACCAGCGCAGTCCGATCTATATCGGCAGCCGGGAAGAGGTCGCCCTGGCCGAAAAAATTCTCAGCCGGAAATGAGGTTTCCCAATGAATGCTGACGCTATAAAAGTCGGCCTGACTTTCGACGATGTTCTGATCCAGCCGCGTTATTCCGAGGTTCTGCCGAACGAGGTCGATCTCTCCACCCGGCTGACCCGGGATATTCGTCTCAAGATGCCGTTGATCAGTGCTGCCATGGATACGGTGACCGAATCCAAGACCGCGATCTGCATGGCCCGCGAGGGCGGGATCGGCATCATCCATAAGAACATGTCGATCGAGGCCCAGGCCCTCGAAGTTGACAAGGTCAAGAAGTCCGAGAGCGGGATGATCGTCGATCCCATCACCATGGAACCGGAATGCAAGGTCCACGAGGTCTTGGCGGTGATGGAGAAGTACCGGATCTCCGGAGTTCCGATCGTCGATAAGGGCCAGCTGGTCGGGATCGTCACCAACCGGGATCTGCGTTTCGAGACCCGGATGGACCGGCCGCTCAAGGATATCATGACCAAAGATAACCTGGTGACTGTGCCCAAAGGCATCGGTATGGATGAGGCCAAGGTCCTGCTCCATGAACACCGGATCGAAAAGCTGCTGGTGGTCGATGAACATAATCGGCTGCAGGGTTTGATCACGATCAAGGATATCGAAAAGACCCGCAAATATCCCGATTCCTGCAAGGACGAGATGGGCCGGCTGCGGGTCGGGGCCGCAGTCGGGGTTGCCGGGGATCGCGAGGCCCGGGTCGAAGCCCTGCTCAAAGCCGGAGCCGATGTCATCGTTATCGATACGGCCCATGGTCACAGCCGCGGAGTGCTCGAGGCGATCGCCGATACCCGCAGAAATTTCGACTGCCAGCTGATCGTCGGCAATGTCGCCACCGAGGCCGGAGCCCGGGCCCTGGTCAAGGCCGGGGCCGATGCCATCAAGGTCGGGATCGGGCCGGGTTCGATCTGTACGACCCGGATCGTGGCCGGGATCGGTGTTCCCCAGGTCAGCGCCCTGATGGCCTGTAAAAAGGTGGCTGAAGAGTTTGATGTGCCGATGATCGCCGATGGCGGCATCAAGTTTTCCGGCGATGTCGTCAAGGCGATCGCTTCCGGGGCTCACTCGGTGATGATCGGCTCGCTTTTTGCCGGCACCGAGGAGAGTCCCGGCGAGACCATTCTCTACCAGGGGCGCAGCTACAAGCTCTACCGTGGTATGGGTTCGCTCGGAGCCATGCAGTCGGGCAGCAGCGATCGCTATTTCCAGGAGGGGGTCGAGCAGAAGAAACTGGTTCCCGAGGGCATCGAGGGCCGGGTTCCCTACAAAGGCCACCTGTCATCCAGCATCTATCAGTTGTTGGGCGGCCTGCGTTCGGGGATGGGCTATGCCGGCTGCGCCGACATCGAAACCCTGCGCCGGGAGGTCGAAATGTTGCGGATCACCCCGGCCGGTCTGCGGGAAAGCCATGTGCATGATGTTATCATCACCAAGGAAGCGCCCAACTACCGGCTCGATTGAAACCATCACCAATCATACGGAATAACTGACCCATGACTCAGGATATCCACGAGGAGAAGATCTTAATCCTCGATTTCGGTTCCCAGTACACCCAGCTGATCGCCCGGCGCATCCGGGAACAGAAGGTCTATTGCGAAATACATCCCTACAACCTCTCCCTGGAAAAGGTGAAGGCCTTTCAACCCCGGGGCGTTATCCTTTCCGGCGGGCCTTCGAGCACCTATGGTGACGAGGCCCCGCATGTCGATAAAGGTGTTTTTGATCTCGGGGTGCCGATCTTGGGCATCTGCTATGGCATGCAGGAGATCGCTTTCCGGCTCGGTGGCCGGGTCGGGCACTCTTCCCGGCGCGAATTCGGTATGGCCAGTCTCAGGTCGGTGCAGGATGATCCCCTCTGGCAGGGGATATCCCTGCCGGCCCAGGTCTGGATGAGCCATGGCGACAAGGTGGAAAAGATGCCGGAGGGGTTCGAAACCATCGGGGCCACGGAAAATGCACCGGTCGCGGCCTTTGCGGATCATTCCCGCCGGGTCTGGGGTTTGCAGTTTCATCCCGAGGTGGTGCACACCATTCCCGGCAAGGAGATCCTGCGCAATTTCCTTTTTGCGATCTGCGACTGTCACGGACTCTGGAACATGCACTCCTTCATCGAGACCACGATCGCCCAGGTCCGGGCCCAGGTCGGTTCCGGTAAAGTCATCTGCGGGCTTTCCGGCGGGGTTGATTCCTCGGTCGCGGCCCTGCTCCTGCACAAGGCTTTGGGTGACCAGCTGACCTGCATCTTCGTCAACAACGGGGTGTTGCGTCATAATGAGGCCGATGAAGTACAGGAGATGTTCGGCCGTCATTTCCAGATTAACCTGCGCTATGTCGATGCCAGTCGCCGTTTTCTCGATCTTCTGGCCGGGGTGACCGATCCGGAGAAGAAGCGCAAGATCATCGGTAACGAGTTCATCAAGGTCTTCGAGGCCGAGGCCCGTTCGATCGAAGGGGTCGAATTCCTGGCCCAGGGCACCCTCTATCCCGATGTTATCGAGAGCGTCTCCTTCAAGGGGCCATCGGCCGTGATCAAGAGCCATCATAATGTCGGCGGCCTGCCCGAGAAGATGCATCTCAAGCTGGTCGAGCCGTTGCGCGAGCTTTTCAAGGACGAAGTGCGCGAAGTCGGCCGCGAACTTGGCCTGCCTTCCGAGGTGGTAGACCGCCAGCCCTTTCCCGGCCCCGGGCTCGCTATCCGGGTGATCGGCGAAGTTACCGAAGAGCGCCTGCGGATCCTGCGCCAGGCCGATGTCATCTTTCTCGATGAGATCAGGAAGGCCGGCCTCTACAACGAGATCTGGCAGTCGTTCGCGGTCTTGGTGCCGGTCAAGACCGTGGGGGTCATGGGCGATGAGCGCACTTATGAAAAAGTGATCGCCCTGCGGGCGGTCAACAGTCTCGACGGAATGACGGCCGACTGGGTCAGGCTTCCGTATGACCTGCTGGGGCGGGTCGCCAACCGGATCATCAACGAGGTCAGGGGAGTCAACCGGGTGGTCTATGATATTTCATCGAAACCGCCGGGCACCATTGAGTGGGAATAAAAGTGAGGTGTGACTGATGGGACAGGCCGGACGTATTCTCATAGTTGATCACCAGAGCCGGATTCGCCGGGAAACCGCTGAAGCCCTGAAAGCTCTCGATTTTCAGGTCGACGAAGTGGCCAGCGGTGATGAGGCTCGGGAGATTCTCAAAAAGTCATCCTATCAGGTCCTTTTGGCGGAAACCAGCCTGCTGCCGGGCGGTGGTCTCGAGTTCCTGGTCGGTCCCAACGCCATAACCTCGTCGACCGTGGTTATTCTGATGGCTTCCGCCGCCTCGATGGATGATGTGGCCTCGGTGATGCGGGCCGGGGCCGCCGATTTCATCCAGCGCCCTTATGGTATCGATGAACTCTGCTTGCGCCTGGAGAAGGCTCTGAAGGTTCGTTTCTATGAGAATGAACTGACCTATCTGCGCCATGAGCGCGATGTCATCTACCGCTTCGAGAACTTCATCGGCGAGAGCCCGGCCATCAAGAAGGTTTTCGCCCTGCTCAACAAGGTTTCCTCCAGCAATGCCAGCATCCTGATCTCGGGCGAGACCGGCACCGGCAAGGAGCTGGTGGCCGGGGCGGTCCACTACAGCAGTCCCCGGGCGGCCAAGAGTTTTATCAAGGTCAACTGCGCCGCCCTCCACGACAACCTCTTGGAGAGCGAGCTTTTCGGGCATGAGAAGGGGGCCTATACCGGGGCCAGCCGCCAGCGGATCGGTCGTTTCGAACAGGCCGACCGGGGCAGCCTTTTCCTCGACGAGATCGGCGACATGAGTCTCGGCACCCAGGCCAAGCTGTTGCGGGTGCTGCAGGAAAAGGAGTTCGAGCGCCTGGGCGGCGACAAGACCATCAAGGTCGATGCCCGGATTATTTCAGCTTCGAACAAGGATCTGGGCAAGCTCATCCGCGAGGGCAAGTTCCGCGAGGATCTCTACTACCGGATCAACGTCATCAATGTTCATATCCCGCCGCTTCGAGAACGACGTGAGGATATCCCCCTGCTCGCCGAGTTCTTCATCCGCAAGTTCGCCGCCGATCTCAAGAAGAACATCAGTCGTCTGCACCCGGAAGCGGCCCGCTTTCTCCAGCGTCACCACTGGCCCGGCAACGTTCGCGAGTTGCAGAACTGCATCGAGCGGGCGGTGCTGATGAGCGAGAAGGAGGAGATCGTGGTCGAGGACCTGATGTTCATGCGCGATCTTCTCGGTGAGGAGGAGGGGGTCGAGGGTGAAGCCCTGTTCAAACTGCCACCCCAGGGTATCAAGCTCGAGGATATGGAGAACGCCCTGATCACCGAGACCCTGAAGGCCTGCAACTGGGTTCAGAAGGATGCCGCGGAGATGCTCGGGATCAGCAAAAGAGTCATGAACTACAAGGTCAAGCAGCTGGGTCTGGCTCACCCCCGCTGGCTCAAGAACCGTTGATTGATCCGGATGTCGGCTAATCGGAAACTCAATCTCAAGGGTATGCTGCGGGCCGATCTGGTCGAGTTGCTGGCGGCGATCGGCAAGGAGCGTTACCGGGCCGATCAGCTGGTGCGTTGGCTCTACCGGCACCGGGTCTCCCGGATCGAGGAGATGAGCAATCTCTCCCGCGACAGCCGCGAGCACCTGGCTTCCCTGAGCTATATCAGCTCCCTCGAATGTCTCAAGGAGCAGGTTTCCGAGGACGGCACCCGCAAGTTCCTGTTTCGTCTCGAGGATGGCAACACCATTGAAACTGTTCTTATCGGCGAGAAGGAGCGTTTGACCATCTGTCTTTCGACCCAGGTCGGCTGCCGGATGGGATGCAAGTTCTGTCTTACCGGAGCCTCCGGGTTCATCCGCCAGCTGACTGCGGCCGAGATCGTCGACCAGGTTATCCGGGTGGTCGACCTCATCGCACCCCGCCAGACCGCGCGCGGGCCGGTGACCAATATCGTCCTGATGGGGATGGGGGAGCCGCTCGACAACCTCGAGGAAGTGGTTCGGGCCCTGGAAATCCTGCTCTATGACGACGGACTCCAGTTCTCGAGTCGTCGGATCACGCTTTCGACCTGCGGCCTGGCTCCGAAGATCATCGAACTGGGAGAGCGCATCGAGGTCTCGCTGGCGGTTTCCCTGAATGCCACCACCAATGAGCTGCGCAGCGAGCTGATGCCGGTCAACCGTCGCTACGATCTCGAAACCCTGCTGGCTGCCTGCCGTCGTTTTCCGTTGCCCGGCCGGCGGCGCATCACCTTCGAATACATCCTGTTTTCCGGGCTCAACGACTCTCTCGAGGACGCCCGCCGCCTGGTCCGGTTGCTCAGTTCGATTCCGGCCAAGATCAATCTCATTCCTTTCAACGAACATCCCGATCTGCCGGAATTCAAGAGACCGGCTCCGGAGCGTATTGAAGCCTTTCTCAACTATCTTCTCGAGCGCAACCTGACGGTCATGACCCGGCGCAGCAAGGGTGCTGATATCAGCGCCGCCTGCGGCCAGCTCCGCGGCCTGCAGAGTGGAGCGGAAGAAGTGGTCGGCGGGGGCGTGTGACCGGCTGAAATCTTTATCTGAAAGCTATTGTCACGGGGGAAAGACAAATAAAACCCTTTTGTAGTTTCAGAAACTACGAAAAACGCTAAAGGCGCGAAATAGCGGGAAGCAGCCTAGGTTTTATTGTTCGGGCTGAACAAGTGACAAGT
>JAADEO010000118.1 GCA_013153415.1 Deltaproteobacteria bacterium | reverse complement strand
CTCGCGACCGCCCTGAAATCCGGTTTCATCACCGAAAAAGAGATCTCTCCGGCCCTGGAATGGATGGTCCAGCTCAATATCCTGCCGCCCGAGGATGATAATTGCCGGCAATCGTGGCGTGACCAGGTTCACGCCTGCACCGACGTCACCGGTTTCGGCCTCATCGGCCACCTCTACGAGATGATCGCCGACGGCCGGGTCGGAGCTTTAGTCGAAACCCACCGGGTTCCGCTGCTCGAACGGGCCGAGGAGCTTTGCAGCCTGGGGATGGTGCCCGGCGGCGGCCACCGTAACCGCGACCATTTCGGGCGCTATCTGCTCGGTGAGGATCTTGCCGACCCCCTGCTGCGCGATCTGCTCTTCGACCCCCAGACCTCGGGCGGCCTGCTCCTGGCGGTGGCCCCGGACGAGGTCGACGCGGTAATCCTGGCTTTCAACCGCGAAGGCCGCGGCTGCTGGCCGATCGGTCATTTCAGTGATCGCGACCCGGGCCGTATTATGCTGATTTGATGCTCTCTTCACGCTCTTCAGTTCCCGAACTGCTGGCCCCGGTCGGCAACTTCGAGGCTTTCCTGGCGGCCCTTGAAGCCGGGGCCGATGCCGTCTATCTCGGTCTCAGGAAGTTTTCGGCCCGGGCCCGGGCCGAAAACTTCACCCTGGCCGATCTCGGTCTGCTCGTACCCTTTGCCCACCGTCGCGGGGTCCGGATCTACCTTGCCTTGAATACCCTGGTCCGGCCCGAAGAGCTCTCCGAGATCTATGATCTTCTCAACGCCCTGGTCGAACTCGGGATCGATGCCGTCATCGTCCAGGATTTCGGCCTGATCCGGATCCTGGCCCGCGATTTTCCCGAACTCGAGATCCATGTTTCGACCCAGGCCGCGATCCACAACCTGGCCGCTCTTAAAGAGTTGGCCCGGCAGGGTTGCAAGAGGGTGGTTTTAGGTCGTGAGCTGAGCCTTGAGGAGATCGCCGGGCTGGCAGCGGAGAGCCCGCTCGAAATCGAATACTTCGTTTTCGGGGCCTTGTGCGTTTCGGTCGCCGGGCTCTGCCAGTTTTCCAGCTTCTACAATGCCGCAAGCGCCAACCGGGGCCGTTGCAGCCAGCCCTGTCGCCGTAATTACCGGCTCGGGGGCGAGGAGGGCAGCTACTTCTCGCCGGCCGATTTTTCGGCCCTCGAATTCCTGCCCGAACTGGTCGAAGCCGGGATCGTCTCCTGCAAGATCGAAGGCCGGATGAAAGGGTCGCAGTATGTCAGCGTGGTGGTCGGGGTTTTCCGCCAGGCTCTGGATCTCATCGCCAGCGAAGGCCGATTTCCCCCGGGTCGGCTCAAGGAACTCAAGGCCGAGCTCAAAAAGGCCTACACCCGGCCGACGACCACTGCCAACCTCTCGGGCCGCTATCCCGCCAATATTATCGAACCCCGCCGTTCCGCCGGCATGGGCGAGGTCATTGGCAAGGTCCGGCGGGTGGTCCGCGAGGGCCGGGGGTATCGGGTTTTTCTGCGCACCTTCCGACCGCCCGAAATCGGTGACCGGCTCAAACTGATGCGTTCCGGTCGTGATGGCCGCGACAACTCCCTGACCTTGAAAAAGGGGGAGTTCACCTTGGAAAAACGGGGTGGGGGCGGGTTTCTGCTCTCCCTGCGGGTACCTTTTTCCTGTCGCACCGGAGATCTGCTGCTCAAAGTCGGCCGCCGCGATGATTCCGGTCGTACTGGGAGTGCGGCGATCCGTCGGCGGATCGCCGCCGAGGTGCGAAGCGGCAATTCATCTCCCGCCGTCGAAAATACGGGAAAAGCGGGTGGGCAGTGTTGCCGGCGGCAGCCGCCCCGCAACTGGTTTGCAGCGGTTTCCGTGTTTCCTGGTGGAGGTGATGAGCCGCGTTCCGGCTGGCTCATCAAGCTGGCCGATTTCGACCTGGTCCGGCCTTTTCTCGCCCGGCGCGGTTGGCGTGTCGCCCTGGAACTCGACGGGGCCCGGCTGTCCCGGATCGAAAATCGTGAACGCGAGCTTTTTCGGCGTTTTTCGGCCCTCGAGTGGTCGCTGCCGCCGCTCCAGTATCCGGGTCGGGAAGAGCGCCTTGCGGGCCAGGTCCGCCGTTTGCTCAAAGCCGGTTTCCGCCGTTTCCATCTCAACAGCCTCGGCCAGCTCGAATATTTCCGGGTTGGGGCCGGGACTTTTCCGCCGGATCTCGAGCTTGCCACCGGTCCCTTTCTCCATGCCGCCAATCCGGCTGCTCTGGCTTTCTATGCCGATCTCGGTTTCGGGACCGTTCACCTGACTCCGGAGGTTGATCGCGACCTCTGCCGCCGTCTCGATTGCGGTCCGGTTCGGCCGGCCCTGATGCTCTTCGGCTACATTCCGTTGCTGCTGACCCGGATCCCATTGTCGCATCCCCGTAGGGGTGCAGCCTTTCTCTCCCGCCGCAACGAGGAGATCCGCCTGCTCAAGCGTGACGGTCTTTCTATCCTGGTCAGCCCGACACCTTTTTCGCTGCTCGACCTCTCCGGGCCGGAACTGGCACTACCCGGACCGGTTCTCAAGGTCGTCGACCTGGTTTACTCTCCCGATTCCGCTATCGCCCGGCGTTTTTTGAAATCACGCACCCCGCGCATGGCGGATGTTGAGATTTCCACCTATAACTTTTCGGGATTGTGGAGGTAAGGCGGAAGATGGAAAACAGGTCAGGAGGATGAGTTGAAATGATAACCCGTTTTACTACTATCGTTGTGACGATCATAGCTTTATCCTTCGTTCTCCTGGGAGCAACCCTGACTTATGATGCTTTCGATCGTCTCGATCAGCAGATGCTTGAATTCAGATCCGGTCTGCTCGAAAAACAGCGCCGTATCCTGCGCAAAGAGGTCGAACGGACAATCGAGTATCTCGAGAGTCAGCACGCCCAGGTCGAATCCGTAGCCCGGAAAAAACTCAAGGAGAGGGTTTATCGGGCTCAGGCCATTGCGGATAATCTCCGCTCGGTTTACGGTGAAACCCTGGATGATAACCATATTCTCCGGATGCTGATCGCGGTTCTCAGACCTCAGCGTTTCGAGGGCAACGGTTACTATTTTCTGACCGATTTTTCCGGGGTCAGCCGGATGAATCCCAATCGCCCGGAACTGGAAGGCGAGAACCTGTTGGGGAAAAAGAATTCCCGGGGTATGGATCTGGTGCGCGAGTTCATCAGTATCGCCAAAGATCAGGGAGAGGGGTTTCAGCGTTACTATTTCCGTAAACCGGGCGGCGATTGCCGGAAAGAGCACTGCAAAATCGCATTCATCAAGCATCTCGAGCCCTATGCGATGTATATCGGGACCGGAGTCTACCTGGAAGATCTCGAGAACGAGGTCCGCGAGGGCCTGCGCAGCTATCTGAAATCATACCGTTTCGGTTATCGTGACAGTGGCTACGTCTTTATTATCAAGGTCAAGAATCTCGATGGTGGTGATCATTTCGGGACCATGTTCGTCAACGCCAACCGCCCGGACCTCGAGGGCAAAGATCTTTCCGACAAGGTGCCCGATGCCCGGGGAAAACTGTTTCGCCGGGAATTTCTCAAGGGATTGCGGGAAAAGGGGGAATGCTATGTCAAGTATTGGTATAAAAAGTTCGATCAGCCCGAACCTGAACCCAAACTGACATTCTTCAAACTTTACCAGGCCGGTGGTCTGATCGTGGCGGCCGGCAGCTACCTGCCCGATAATGAGATTCTGATCGCCCGCCAACGCCGGAAGCTGATCAACCGGCTCAAGCGCAATCTGCTGCCCTTGCTGGTCGTTCTGACCATCATTTCAGTCATGATGTTGCTGCTGGCCCGCTGGTGGACGCGCAAGAGCGGAGCCGAATTCGATCGTTTCAAGAAGTTTTTCAGCCGGGCCGCGGTTCACGGGGAGAAGCTCAAAGTGGAGGAGTTCCGTTTCCAGGAGATGCGGGATCTCGCTACGACCACCAACCAGATGCTGGCTGAACGTGATGAACTGGACCGCCGGTTGCGGGAACGTGAAGAGCTTTTCCGGACCCTGACCGAAACCAGCCCGATCGGGATCTTCATCTACCAGAAAGAGGTTTTCATCTATGCCAACCGGGCTACATCGGAGATCAGCGGTTACAGCAACGAGGAACTGATCGGCATGCCATTCTGGGAGTTCGTGCATCCGGAGATGCGGGATCTGGTCAGACGGCGCGGACTTTCCCGGCAGCAGGGTGGTTCTGATTTGCCCCAGAGCTACAAGTTCAAAATTATCTGTAAAAATGGAGAAGAGAAGTGGCTGATCTTCTCTTCCGCCCGGATCGACTATCAGGGTGAGCCTGCCGCCCTGGGCAATGTCCTGGATGTTACCGAACAGGTTGCCGCGGAGGAGGCTCTGGCCATCGAGCGTGAAAAGAATTTGCGGGAGATGGAGAAAATGCACAAAATGGAGGCCATCGGTCTGCTGGCCGGCGGCATCGCGCACGATTTCAACAACCTCCTGACCGCTATCTACGGCAATATCTCCATGGCGGTCATGCAGTTGCAGAAAACCAAGCCGGATCTCGACAAGGTGCGGAATAACCTGGCGGCCGCCGATCTCTCTTCGAGCCGGGCCCAGGAGCTGACCAGTCAGTTGCTGACTTTTGCCAAAGGCGGAGAGCCCGTCAAGGAACTGGTCGATATCGAAGCAATAATCCGGGAAACTGCGGAATTCTTCCTGAGTGGTTCGAATGTCCGGTTGAAATTCGACTTCGCTCCTGATCTCAAAGGTCTGGAGGTGGACAAGGGGCAGTTCTGCCAGGTGATCAATAACCTGGTCGTCAATGCCGACCAGGCCATGCCCGAGGGCGGAACCCTGACCATCCGGGCCGAGAATGTCATTGATGATGATCTGGGTCCGGCAGTCAGGATCACGGTTGTAGATGAGGGGGTGGGGATCCCGCCGAAATATCTGGAGA
Source organism: Deltaproteobacteria bacterium (assembly GCA_013153415.1). Taxonomy (GTDB): domain Bacteria; phylum Desulfobacterota; class Anaeroferrophillalia; order Anaeroferrophillales; family Tharpellaceae; genus JAADEO01. The sequence goes on along the minus strand of JAADEO010000118.1, from coordinate 3,697 downwards.
AGATCTGCGAGCCCTATTTTACGACCAAGGCTAAAGGCTCGGGTCTGGGGCTGGCCACGGTTCATTCGATCGTCACCCGGCATGGCGGGCGGTTGCAGGTTACCTCGGAAATTTCCCGGGGCAGCTGTTTCGCCATAACCTTACCGGCAACGGATAAGAAGCAGGAGGCAAAAGGGCAGCGTTCCGGGATCGTAAAAGGCTCGGGGCGGATTTTGGTTATGGATGATGAAGAGGTGGTCCGGGCGGTTTGTGTCGAATTCCTGGAAAATCTGGGTTATGAAGTTGAAGGTGTTGCCGATGGCCGGGAAATGCTCGATCTTTATCGCCGTAATTTATCTCAGGGCAAGGCTTTTGATCTGGTGATCATGGATCTGACGATTCCTGGTGGTATGGGAGGCAAGGAAGCGATAGCGGCCTTGTTGAAAATCGATTCCGCCGCCCGGGCCATCGTCTGCAGCGGCTATTCTCAGGATCCGGTAATGGCCAATTTCCGGGAGTACGGCTTCCAGGGGACCTGTGCCAAACCGTTCGATCTCGTGGTTTTGAGCCAGATGGTTAAGAAGGTAATCGGTTTGAAACTCTGAATCGATCAACTGGCCGCCCGTTTTCGTATTCCCCGAATTCCTGCCAGTGCGGGACTGTCTTGAAGGTGGGATTTGAGCTTGTGGCCTCTGCTTTTCCCGGCCGCCGGCAGCTGTCGGCGGCCGGAAAGAGAGTGGATCTACTTTTTGTGGGGCTCGTAGATGTATTTGGCCTCCATCTTGTAAGTCCAGGGCAGGCCGAAATGCTTCCAGCCGTCGGTAAAACCGCGGCGGCCGTAATTTTCGCTGTATTTTTTCAGCAGTTTTCTCTCCTCTTTGTCACGGCCGTGGAACTTGTTGCCCTCGAAACCGCCGACTATGTTGCAGACCTTCTTGAAGCCGTTTTTAACCAGCAGGTCGCTGGCCGGAACGCTGCGGTGGCCGCTGCGACACATGATGAGGAGGATGTCATCAGCTTTGAAATGGGATTTCATGTAATCCATGAAATCGGTGTTCAGGTAGGGTTGGTAGCGGCTCTTTTTCATCTTCTTGCCCTTGAAGATCCGGCCTTTTTCGATAAACTTGTCGCTTAGGAACATGAAAGGGATGTTGTAGGCTCCGACGGCGTGGCCGATGAACTGATATTCGGCTGGGGTCCGGACATCGATCAGGTAGACTTTGGGATTGTTCTGGACCATGTCCCAGGCCTGCAGTGGCGAAATGTTGGTGGCGAGCTTGGCTCTTTTGGCCAGGACCGGTGCGGCGGTCAGGAGGCAGACGGCCAGGAAAAGCAGGCTGAAACTGAATCTCCGGCGATCCCACAATTTCTCTCTTTTCATGGTAAACTCCTTTCCGAATAAGGTTGATGCTTGCGTGATAAATTGAAAATAGCCGTAAAAATTGCCAAAAGTCAAGTTGCTAGGGGGCGGCCCATTCATCGGTTGCCGGAGAATTCAGGAGAGGTGGCTTGTGAAATCAACAGCCTATATTTTTTATTGTTCCCCGGCCGGGACCACCCGGCATCTGGGAGAGGTGCTGGCCCGGTCTCTGGATCGGTCGCTAGAGCGGGTTGAGGTTTGTGAACTGGGCCGGAATCGGGTGCGGGAAGAGGAAGTGCTGGCGGAGATCGCTGAAGCTGTTGACCGGGTTGTGGTTTTTGTCGGTTCCCCGGTCTATTCCTCCCATGCCTTGCCCCTGGTGATGGATCTCATCGCCCGGTTGCCGCGGCGGCCGGAGGCCTATGCCGTGCCTTTCGTGACCTGGGGCGGAGCTACCAGCGGTCTGGCTCTGGCCGAAATGGGAGAAGCTCTGATCGCTTCCGGTTACGGCCTGGTCGGGGCAGCCAAAGTGGCGGCGGTGCACTCCCTGATGTGGGAGGCGGAGGAACCGCTGGCGGCCGGCCATCCCGATTCCGAAGACGACCGGATGGTTAGGGAACTGGCGCTGGCTGTGGCCGCAAATCTGCTTCGGGCTCAACCCCGGCTTCTCGATTCTTGCGTCCTCGACTATCAGCCGGCTGCGGCCGCAGCCGTGATGGCCCGGCAGAATCTCGATCTGGCCCGTCAGACCCTGCCGCCCCGCAAGGTCGATGAAGACCGTTGCTGCAGCTGCGGGGTCTGCGCCGAAAACTGTCCCGTCGGGGCCCTGAGCCTTGAGCCCCGGCCGGTATTCTCCGCTTCCTGCATTCTTTGCTTCAATTGCGTTCGAACCTGCCCGGAAGATGCTTTTGAGGTCGATCTTTCACCGATTCATTCCTATATCCGCCAGCGGGCCCGGGATTTCAACGAGCAGCCGCTGACCCGCACCTTTCTTCCGGTCTGAAGTTTTCCCTCTGGTGCCGGCCATTGCTTATTGCGCAGGGTCGATAATCGAGCTTCGTCGGGAAAATTTTTTTCACCAGACTTATTTTTTTTATTTTCCCCCTTGATTTTTTCTTTTCTGGTGCTTATATTTGCGCCTGTTAGCACTCCTTATGATTGAGTGCCAATAAGTGTGACAGCTAAATCGGGGTTGCCGGCACGGCGGCCTTCATCCATTTAAATCCCAAGAAAGACACAATCAGGAGGAACAACGATGAACATCAGACCTTTACAGGATCGGATCATTGTCAAACGTTTGGAAGAGGAAGAGAAAACCAAGGGTGGGATCATCATCCCCGATGCCGCCAAAGAGAAACCGATGCAGGGTGAAGTCGTGGCCGCCGGTAAAGGCAAGGTCAACGAGGACGGCAAAGTCAATCCCCTTGATGTCAAGGTTGGAGATCGGATTTTGTTCGGCAAATATGCCGGCACCGAGGTCAAGATCGATGGTGAGGAGTACCTGATCATGCGTGAGGATGACGTTCTCGGCGTGCTCGAATAGGTCCCCCGCGGTTTTGCGCAGGAATTTTCAGACTGGATGATTAAATAATTTTACGGAGGTTCAAGTACCATGGCAGCAAAAGAGATCAAATTCGACCAGGAAGCCCGTCAGGCGATCCTGAGTGGCATCAACATTCTGGCTGATGCGGTTAAAGTTACTTTAGGCCCGAAGGGCCGCAACGTTATTATCGACAAATCCTTCGGTTCCCCGACCATTACCAAGGACGGGGTCTCGGTCGCCAAGGAGATCGAGCTCGAGGATAAATTCGAAAACATCGGTGCCCAGCTGGTCAAGGAAGTCGCCAGCAAGACCAGCGATGTCGCCGGTGACGGTACCACTACCGCCACGGTTCTGGCCCAGGCCATCTACCGTGAAGGTTCCAAGATGGTTGCCGCCGGCGCCAATCCGATGGAACTGAAACGCGGTATCGACCTGGCCGTCGACAAGATGGTCGAAGGTCTGCAGGAGATGTCCAAACCGACCGAGACTCACAAGGATATCGCCCAGGTCGGGATCATTTCCGCCAACGGTGACGAGACCATCGGCAACATCATCGCCGAGGCCATGGACAAGGTCGGTAAAGAGGGGGTCATCACCGTCGAAGAGGCCAAATCGATGGAGACCTCTCTCGAAGTGGTCGAAGGTATGCAGTTCGATCGCGGTTACCTCTCTCCCTACTTCGTCACCGATACCGAGAAGATGATCGCCGAGCTCGACAATCCCTATATCCTGATCCACGACAAGAAGATCAGCAACATGAAAGACCTGTTGCCGATCCTCGAGCAGATCGCCAAGATGAGTCGGCCTTTCCTGCT
>JAADEO010000058.1 GCA_013153415.1 Deltaproteobacteria bacterium | reverse complement strand
CATCAGATGATTTCAGTACCGACCGGCTAAACTTGACTGAATACCGCCGGATCAATGCGCAAGGCCGCAGATGCCTTAAGTTTCTGCGTCAGCGAATCCTCGATCAGTATACTCTTGCTTAGATGAAGAAACGATGAAGATAGACGCTCCCGGACCCACTAACAGTTTGATCTCACCGCTCAGCCCTGTCCGGCTGGCCGTAGTCACAAGCACCCCGAAACATCATTTCGTCCCGTACCGACCCTCGTCATCAATCCCATGGATCCGGGGACTCCATTCCGGCTTGATGCGGAGATAACTCCCGCAATCCGAACGGATCTTTCCGGCCTGCAGATGAGTATACCCAGCAGAACATTTTCTGGTTTTTCAAACAAGAAAACAGTCTGGAAGCTGCCGACAGGACAAAGCCCGGCAAATGCCTCTGGACAGTCGGAGTCGGCTGTGTTAATCCTGCCGGAAACGGTGAGCCGCTCACCCGATGCAGGTTTTCAACCATTTCCGGATTCAGGTTTTCGACAATGAGTAGCCAGCTGACCATCCTACCGGCCGATACCCCTAAGGCCAGACTGGAATTCATCAAAGTCCCCTGGAATATCTACCGGGACGACCCGGCCTGGATACCACCTCTATTGCTGGACAAAAAAATGCAACTGGACCCGGGCAATCCCTATTTCGAACATGCCAAGGTCCGCTACTGGATCGCCCGGCGGGGATCGGTTCCAGTCGGACGAATCAGCGCCCAGATCGACCGGCTCCATCTCGAGCGCCACCGGGATGACTGCGGTTTTTTCGGGATGCTCGAAGCCGATGATAATCCGGAAACCTTCACCGCCCTTTTCAACACCGCCGAAACCTGGCTCCGGCAACAGGGTATGAAACGAATCCGCGGCCCTTTCAGCCTCTCGATCAATCAGGAGTGCGGCCTGCTGGTCGATGGTTTTTCTACCTCACCCTATTTCATGATGGGCCATGCCCGCCCCTATTACGCCGAACGAATCAGTAAGCTGGCTTACCACAAGGAGAAGGATCTGCTCGCCTACCTGGTCGAGCCCTGGTTCAAATCTCCCCGGGCCATGACCGTCGCCACTCGCCGCATGGCGGGCCGGATCACTACCCGCCGGCTCAACCGGGCCCGGATCGATGAAGACCTGGCTCTGATCGGGGAGATTTTCAATGACGCCTGGTCGGAGAACTGGGGTTTCGTACCAATGACCGGGACGGAAATCGCCCAGATGGGCAAAGAGCTCAAATTCCTGGTTCCGCCCCGGGGCATCGTCTTCGCCGAGGTTGACGGCGAGTCGGCCGCCATGATCGTCGGCCTACCGAATCTCAACGAAATCATTTCCGATCTCAATGGCCGGCTCCTGCCGGACGGTTGGCTGAAATTTCTCTGGCGACTGAAAATCAGGTATCCCCAGAGTGCCAGGGTACCATTGATGGGTATTCGCAAAAAATTCCAGCATGGCAGCACTGGAGCGGCCCTGGCCTTCACCCTCATCGATCAGGTCAGGCTCCATTTCACCAGAAAGGGGGTTCAGGAAGTCGAACAATCCTGGATCCTCGAAGATAACCTGCCTATGCGCAAGATCCTCGAGGCGATCGGCAGCCGCATCTCCAAACGTTACCGAATTTACGGAAAAGAGCTGTGACCAAGCAAAAGCATCCAGGAGATTTTACCGCCGTGGTCTTAGCCGGAGACCGGGGTCCGGACGACCCGCTGCTCAAAAGCACCGGGGCGGCGGGCAAAGCCCTGATCAGAATCGGCGGCAAAGCGATGCTGGCCAGAGTACTCGATGCGCTACTGGAAGCGACCGCCGTCGACCGGATCATTCTTTGCGGTCCACCGGCGACAGTTCTCGATGTCTCACCCGAACTGGGCCCATACCTAAAAAAACCGACAATCAGCTGGCTGGCAAATGATACCAGCCCGAGCCGCAGCGCGGCCCAGGCCCTGCAAACGATCCCTCAGGAGCAAAAAGTTCTCCTGACCACTGCCGACCACGCCCTGCTGACCTCCGAGATGGTCGACTGCTTCTGCCGGATGGCGGAAGAGCCGCAGACCGACCTTGCCATCGGCATGGAGGATTACGACCTGCTGCAACAAAGGTATCCGCAAAGCCGCCGGACCGTAACCCGGTTCAAGGACGGCGCCTACTGTTCCTGCAACCTCTTCGCTTTCCTTACCCCGGAGAGCCGCCGGGCCGCGACCTTCTGGCAACAGGTGGAGAAAGAACGCAAAAAGCCGCACAGACTGATCAGCATGTGCGGCTGGATGACAGTAATAAAATTTGTTTTGCGCAGACTGACGCTGGATGAAGCCCTGCAGCGCCTGGCCGGGAAAATGGGGCTGACCGCCGCTGCCGTGCGGCTACCGTTCGCCGAAGCCGCTATCGATGTCGACAAGCCGGAAGATTTGGAACTGGTCAGAGCAATCGTCGAAAACCGCGCTTAAAGCGACAACCCCAGGCGACAGTCTTTGACCAATCGGTCGGCTTCTTCGAGGTCGGCCGGATAGTCGATCTCCTGCCAGGCCATCCCGGCGATAGAGCAGGTCCAGACCTCGCCGGCAGAGGCCATCGTATCGATCACCGACAAATACCAGCGCCGGCGGGCGGCTTCGGTTGCAAGGGCCCGTTCCATCGAATCCCGGAACCAGGCTCCACCCCGGTCACGGAAGAGTATCATGCCGATCGATTCACCGTCAACCTTCTGCAGATCGAGATCCTTGCCAATCCGGACCAGCCGTTCTCCCTCCAGGCAGACCTTCATATCATCGGCATCATATTCATCTTTACGGCTGATGGTCACGGTCACCGGCCGCCCGTTTCCCGCCAGCAAACGCTTCAAGGCATTCTTTTCGAAAATCGTATCTCCGTTGATCAGCAGAAAATCCCCGACCATCTCGGCCCGGGCCTGCCAGCAGCTGACGAGATTGTCGGAAGTCGCATAATCGCAGTTGTAAAGGGTTTCAACCTGCTGCCCGGGGTGCTCTCTCCGGTATCCGGCAAGCTCTTCATCAACCAGATCCGCCCCGTAACCGGTGACCACGGTGACCCGATCGACCCCGTTGGCAGCCAGGACCTCAAGCTGCCAGGACAGTACTGAACGCCCATCCAGAGGCAACAGGCATTTGGGCTTATCACTGGTTTTCGGCAACAGGCGTTTACCCTGGCCGGCACTCAGAATCACGGCTTTCATAATAATCCAATCCCAAAATCATTTCCAATATGTGGAGGATCCGCACTCCCGGCAAAACCGCGCAGGGCAATACCACAAGCCGCCGGCAAAAACAAGCCGTCACCGACAATCTGTTTGCCTTGATCCGCCAAACCCTGTATATTTATTGGTTTACCATCCCCGCCCCCGGATACTGGACAGGTGATCATGCCGATAATCGATCGTTATATAATCAGGGAAATAAGCCGACCGATGCTGGTCGTCTGTTTCGTGCTGCTCACCATCTTTGCCAGCTATTCCGCCACCCGTTTTCTGACCGACGCCACCGCCGGCATCCTGCCGGCGGCCACCGTTTTCTACCTGGTCGGCCTGAAAATGATCATCGCTCTGGAGGTCCTGCTGCCGATCACCCTCTACCTTTCGATCATCGTCGGCCTCGGCCGGCTTCACTCCGACAACGAGATGGCCGCCCTGCACGCCTGCGGAATTTCCGACCGGCGGATCTATCTCGACATCTTCGCCTTCGCCCTGCTCATCAGCCTGCTGGTGGCAACTCTATCGCTCGCCGTACGCCCCTGGGCCTACCAGCTCAGTTACCGTCTGAAAAACATCGCCAAGGCCAGTTTCCAGATTTCCCGCATGGATTCCAAATCGTTTTACGAATTCGACAACCACCGCCGGGTAATCTTCGCCGACCGGGTCGACCCCCGCCGCAACCGGGTCGGAAAGGTTTTCATCCGCAGTACCAACGCCGACGGCCAGCAATTGATCACAGCCCGCTCCGCGGTTCAGCGCGAAAACCGCAACGGCCGTGATGTCCTGATCTTTATCGACGGCCGGCTCTACAACTTCAATCAACGTGGACAGAGAGATACCGTGGCCTCTTTCCAGAAATACACCCTGGCCATCGAACCACCCGTAGTCGGAGCCAGCGAGAAGATCAAGGCGGCCGCGACCCGAACCCTGCTGAAAGAGAAACAGCGCCGGGCCGCCCTGGCGGAACTGCAATGGCGCTTGTCAACCCCGTTTACCACCATTCTCCTGGCCCTGCTCGGGATTCCCCTGAGTCAGACCACCCCACGCCGCGGCAAATACGGCAAAACCGTTGCCGCCGTAGCCCTCTACGGACTTTTTTACGCCCTGAGTCTGACCCTTAAATCCTGGGTGGCGGAGGGTGTGATCGAACCCTTTCCCGGTCTCTGGTGGGTCCAGCTATTGATGTTTGCGACCCTGCTCCTTTTCGCCCTCAACCCGTTCTCCGGCGGTACTCGTCAATGAAACTTCTGGACCGATACCTGGCCGGCAGTTTCCTGCGTGCTCTGCTGGTCGTCACCTTAATTCTCCTGCTCCTGTTCAGTTTCATCGAACTGTTGAAACAACTCGACGATATCGGCACCGGCAGCTATCATTTCCAGGATGCAATGATCTATGTGATCTACACCCTCCCGGGCCGGCTATTCGACCTCCTTCCGGTGGCGACGATGCTGGCCGGGATTATCGGACTCGGCATCCTCTCCGACCACAATGAACTGCTGGCCATGCAGGCTTCGGGCTTCAGCAACCCCCGGATCTGCCGGCCGATCCTGCTCGTCGGACTGATATTGATGCTGGCCGCATTCGCCATGGCTGAATATCTCGTTCCCCCTCTGGAGATGCAAGCTCGCACCCGGCGCCTGGTGGCGCTTTCCGATTCCGGCATCCTGATAACCGATCGCGACCTCTGGCTGCGCCACCGGAATCAGCTGATTCGTATCGGCCGTACCAATCTCGACGCCACCAGCACCGATCTCGACATCTACGAACGCGACCGGGAGGGATTTCTGACCGCTTACATCCACAGCCCGCAAGCCCGGATAATCAGCCACAGCCGCTGGCGACTGCTGGATGTCGACCGCAAAAGCATTACCCCGTCCGGAGATATCAAAAGCAGTCATACACCGTCAATGACCATCGATCTGGCTCTCGATACCCGGCAGCTAACCATCCTGAGAATGCCCCCGGAAAGCCTCTCCCCCTCCCGGCTGTTCCACTATATCAGGGAGCTGCGCAGCCGGGGCCAGAATGCCGAGCATTACACCATGGTCTTATGGCAGAAACTCTGCCTGCCCTTCGCCATGGGGGCGATGATGATCTTCTCTCTGGCTCTGGTCTTCGGTCCCACTCGCAGCACCGGGGGAGGCAAACGGATGATGATCGCCATCCTGATCGGCATCACCCTCTACTTCGCCAACCAGATCATCGGCGATCTGGGTCTGCTCTTCAATCTCCACCCGGCCCTGACCACAGTCCTGCCGGTCGTCCTGATTCTGCTCGCGAGCCTCTGGCTACAATTCAGAAAAAATACTTAACGGAATTTGTCGCACCATTCCGTCTCAGTAATGAAACCAGAACGTGAAACCGAGTAGCGCCGCTCTTTCCAGGCCAGCCGCCAGCCCTGCTTCCGGCTCCAACTGAAACGGTAGAGATTGTAACGCGAACGCCGCTCCGGAAGCCTGCCCCGGGCGGCGGCGGCCGGCACCCCGAAAACCGGGATGCGTCGTTCGCCGGCGACCAGCAGGCAGCGACTGCGGCGATGGATATGGCCGTGCAGGATCAGCTCCGCACCCCGGGCGGCGAGAATTTCTGCGAGAGCATTTTCATCTTCCAGGCGTCGCCGCCAGTCGGCAAGATCAGGGACCGGAGGATGGTGGATGAGGATCACCCGGGCCCGGCCCTGTCCGGCGGCAGCGGCCAGCAATCCGTCCAGGCGCTCGAGCTGGTCCCGACCCAGCTTGCCGGTCGCCAGCCACCAGGGCCTCGGGCAGGCCGTATCGAGGCCGATGATCTCCACCCCGTTCCGACACCTGGAAACCGGGTAGAAAATCTCCCCGTCCACGGCCTCGGAGGCATCGTCTCCGCTCAGGTACCCGGCCCAGAGCCGGCGCCCGGCTTCCCAGGCGCCGGGCACGTAGGCATCGTGGTTGCCGGGAATAATCATGACCTTTCCCGGGTCGCCGAGAGTCTCCAGCAGGGCCCGGGCCGCGTGATATTCGGCCAGCCGGCCGAGATGGGTCTGATCCCCGGTTATGACTATCAGATCGGGATCCTGGCGCCCGAGGTCATCGATCATGCTCTCCAGGATCGCGGGCTCGAACTCAGTGCTGCGTCGCCGCCAGGCCAGCCGACCATAGAGACGCTTGGTCAACAGGTCCCGCCAGCTTCCGGGCCCGATACAGAGATGAAAATCGGACAGATGGGCAATCGTTAATTCAGACATCCCGCCGACATCCTTAGGACTTTACAAGAAAAGCAATTTGCATTAGTAGCTTAGCAGGGTAACTGCGCCCCCGGTCGCCCGCCCGTCGGACAGTTCCGGCTCGACCCGGCAAGTGAATCCGCACCGGAGGAAAGGACTCTCGCGAAGGCACGAAAGGGAGAGAAAGAGCGAACGCCGAAAAGGCATCGGCATTTGTCGCCGGCCCGACCCGTCACCCGGAGAAAGCGACGCAGGTTCAGCTACCATTCAGACTTCGCGTCTTCGCGCCTTCGCGTGAACCAGGGCGCGGGGGAAAACTCCCCAAGTACTGTAGTTGAAATGTGGGGGTAACGTAGTTACCTGGTTTGAGAAACCGGAAACCGCAGCAATTTCCCTTTATATCCTTTAACACCACCACCAAGATATGACAATGAAATCTCCTGCAATCCATCTTTTTCACGAAAGCCCGGTCCGGCTCTGGGGTCTGAGCAACCGGGAGCGGCTGCAGCGGGTCCTGGCCCGGCTCGGAGCAGAAACCTTTGTCGACAACCCTGCAGATCTGAGCGAAGACTGCAGCCTGGTCATCCTGCGCGGCGACTACCTCTACGACGACCGTATCATCCAGAGCCTGCTCGACCACCCCGGCACTGTCCTCACGGTTACCAAAGATGGTTCTCCGGTACCGGTTGCGGCCCATATCGGCAAACCCCTGGTCCGGAGAGTCTACAAATGGATCGACAGCGGCCAGCTGCCGAAAAGCAAACCGCCCGGGCTGAAAATCCTCACCCCCGACCAGCTGACCTCGAACTACATGCAGAGGCTGCGCAAGTTCGACCGACCTTTCGTTCTGCCACTGACCGAAGCCTTCCGCGACCAGCTCGAAGAGCATCTCTTCTCCTGGTCCTACAAAGGCGTTACCGACCTGGTCACCAAATGGCTCTGGCCGACTCCGGCAAAAAAAGCGGTCCGTTTCTGCGTCGAGCACGACATCAAACCCAACCAGGTGACTTTGGCCGGATTTTTCCTCGCTGTCCTGGCCGGGCTCTTTTTCTATCAGGGCTGGTATTTTTTCGGACTGCTGGCCGGCTGGCTGATGACCTTTCTCGACACCGTTGACGGCAAGCTCGCCCGGGTTACCGTGACCTCGAGCAAATTCGGCCATCTCTTCGACCACGCTATCGACATCATCCACCCGCCGCTCTGGTACCTGGCCTGGGGTGTCGGGTTGGCAGCCTATGGCCTGCCACTGACGCCTGGAGCCTGGAACGCGATCGTCTGGCTGATCTGGGTTGGCTACCTCGGCGGCCGCCTGGTCGAGGCGATCTTCACCCAGTTTTTCGGCCGTTTCGGAATCTTCTGCTGGCAACCGCGCGATTCCTGGTTCCGCCTGATTACCGGACGCCGCAATCCCTGCATGATCCTGTTGACCCTGGGCTGGCTGGCCGGCCGGCCCGACCTCGGCCTCTGGGCCGTGGCCTTGTGGACCTTCTTTTCCACCGTCTATCTCGGCTGGCGCCTCTACGAGGCCTTCAAGGCCCGGCGCAACGGGCCTCTCGAGGCCTGGTTCACGGGGATCGATCCGAATAATCCCGGCCCGGAACTGGAGCTTGCGGTCCGGGTCTTCACCCGGCGACCGACCATCCTGCCGGACGGCAGCCGGGGTTGACGAGAGTGGTCACGAAACTCGACGAACTGGTTTCGACCATTGCTACCGGCCAAACCGAATCCGGCTCAGCGGCCACCGAGGCGCTGTTGGCGAAATTCCGGGAGCGCTACGGTCAGGCCTTGCGCGCGGTCCTTTTCTATGGCTCCTGCCGCCGCAGCCAAGATCATTTCAGCGGCCTGCTCGATCTCTACCTGATCGTCGACACCTACGACAACGCCTATCAAAACCGCTGGCTCGCCTGGGGCAACCGGTTGCTGCCCCCCAACGTCTTCTACCTCGAATGCCGGGTCGAGCAGCAGACGGTCCGGTGCAAATACGCGATTCTCACCCTGAAAGATTTCGAACGAGGTTGCAGCAAATGGTTCCATCCTTATATCTGGGGCCGTTTCAGCCAGCCCACCGTGATCCTCCAGTCCTCCTCCGAGCGGGTGCGGACTGCCCTTGACCAAGCCCGGGCCACGGCCACGATCCGGCTTGTCGATGCCGTTCTCCCCTGCCTGCCGGCGACCTTCACCAGCCAGATGCTCTGGAGCCTGGGACTCGATTTGAGCTACGCCAGCGAATT
>JAADEO010000233.1 GCA_013153415.1 Deltaproteobacteria bacterium | reverse complement strand
CGGAAGCCAGTCTCCCGGAAACTTCCCCGCCGTTATCCGATTCGCGATCCGGAAATGAGGCCGGACTCTCCGATGCTACGGGCTCGGGATCGCCGCCAGCGGATGGGGTCGATGATGATCCGGCTGAAATGACCGGCGATTTTGGTATCGAGGGGGTGGTTTTCGCCCAGGACAGTGGCCTGCCTCTGGCCGGTTGCCGGGTCCATTTTCGGGATCAGGTGGTGGAAACCGGTAACGACGGAGAGTTCGAGCTCTGGTCTGATGGCGCCGTGGGCAGATTGCGTTTCTCCTGCCCCGGTTACAAGAGCGAGGCCATCAACCGTTTCGACAACCGGGTGGGGGAGGGAGCGGCCCATATGGATGTCTTCCTCGAGCCGCGGGAGGGGCCGGGCCGGGGCCGGATCGAGATCAACGGTGTCAGCGGCCGGGTTTATGACCGTGAGAGCGGTGCGCCGCTCAAGGGAGTGCGGATCGCCATCGGCCGGCGTCAGACCCGGAGTGACGAGGCCGGTTTCTTTGAACTCTGGGGCAATGACAGCAGCTTGTCCACTTTGCAGGCCTCAGCCCCGGGCTATATAAGCGAGATGGTTTCGGGGATCGATTTCACCAATCAGGCCAACCCCTTTTTTTTCGAAATTTCGCTGCAGCGCAACCGTCAGGGGAAATTCCATCTGGCTTTAGTCGGGATCGGCGCCCGTCTGGCCCGGGAGCGTGACAGTTATATGATCGCCGAGGTACTGCAGGATTCGCCGGCCGACCGGGAGGGACTGCGGGCCGGTGACCGTCTGGTCGCGGTCGACAACCTCGCGGTCGATGATTTCTCCCTGCGGGAGGTGATCGAGCTGATTCGCGGCCGGGAGGGCCAGCCCGTGAAGCTGATGGTCGAGCGCGACGGCGACTTCCTGGAGTTTACTTGTATTCGGGAAAGGGTGGTCTACTGATGTGTTGCTGTCTGGAGGGGATTGATCTAGGGAATCTTTTCCGGTTTGAAAAACCGGAAAAGGATCTGGCAAGAGTTGTTATCGGGCCGGAGAGATTGTTGGCATTACGGGAGCCCGCCTTGCGCCCCGCACTAGCCGGATTTTTTCTGGCTCTTGATTTTGTAGAGGTTGTCGTCGGCGGCCTTTTTGAGCTCTTCGACATCGCTGATGCGTTCATCGGGGCAGGTCGCCAATCCGGCGCTCAGGCTGATCCTGATGCCGCTTTCCGGGTCTAGCGCGATTTCTGTTTCGGCCGCGATCCGGGTCAGCTTGTCGATGACCTTGAGGCCTTGCTGATAGTCGGTCGATGGCAGAATCAGGGTGAACTCGTCTCCGCCGTAACGCAGGCCGATATCGTGGCGCCGCAGGTTTTCCCGGATCAGACGGCCGGTTTCCTGGAGGACCAGATCCCCGGCCGGGTGGCCGTAGGTGTCGTTTATCGTTTTGAAGTCGTCGAGATCGATCATCACCAAGGTCAGGGGCTGGTCGTAGCGCTGGGCCCGGGCGAATTCGATAGGCAGGATTTCATCCAGGGTCCGGCGGTTGAAAAGGCCGGTCAGCTGGTCGGTGCGCAGCAGTTTCTGCAGTCGGGCCGTGAGAATGCTGTTTTCGATAACGATGGCGAGTTTGCGGCCCAGGCTTTCGACGGCGTCGGTCGCGGTTCCGGGAATGAATTTTTCCGGGTCGGGGCTGGCCATGTTGAGAATGCCGATCGCCTGCCCCCGGCAGAGGAGCGGAATGAAAGCGGCCGAGGCGATGGCCGGGTCATCCTCTCCGAGTTCGAAAAATTTCTCCAGGAAGGCTTCCAACTGGCGGGTGACCAAGGGGCGGTGATAGGGAAATAGTTCCAGGTAGTCGTTTTCCGAGATGAAATTCAGGCTCGGGTACGGGGTGTCAGGTTCCTGGTCCGGCAATACGGTGATGCCGTCGTCAAATTCTTCCTGCCGGGATTCCAGCAGGGTTATACTGACGTAGGGGATCTCGAATTCCCGGGCCATGATCCGGCTCAGGTTATCCAGGACATTGATCAGGTTGCCGCTGCTCTGGAGAATGTTTTCTTCGAGCAGTTCGAAGCGCTTGTGCTGCTCCTCCCGCTCCTGGGCCAGCTGTTCGAAATTGGCCAGGGTGCGGGAGAGTTCATAGCTTTTTTCCCGCAGTTCCTGGTTTTCGTTGAAGATCTTTTCGAAGATCGCTTTCTTGGCGTCGATAACGGTATGTTTCTGATTGGAGTCGTTGTTTTCAGACATCGGATTTCCTTGATGTGGACCTGCCAGGGCCGGGTTCGCGATAGAGGGAATACAGGGGGCAACGGGCGCAATCGGGTTTTTTCGGCCGGCAGAACTCTTTGCCGACCCGGACCAGGAGCGCGTGGAATTCATTGTAAAGAGCGCTGTCTCCTGGCAGGTGCCGGGTGAAGAAGGTTTGGGCTGCGGCATAATCGGTAGCCGGAGCAAACCAGTCGTGTCGGCTGCCGATTCTCAAAGTGTAGGCATCGATTACGAAAACCGGCCGCTCGAAGGCGTAAAGCAGGATGCTGTCGGCGGTTTCCGGACCGATGCCTTTGAGTTTCAGCAGCCAGCGCCGCAGTTCCGGAGTCGGTTTTTCCGCCAGTTTCGGCAACCCGCCCGCGTCAAGGACGCTTCGGGCCAGAAGTCTCAAGCGTTGAGCTTTCTGCCGGAAGTAGCCCGAAGGGCGGATCAGCTCGGCCAGGGTTTCCGTTTCCAGCTCTGCGATCGCTGCTAAAGAAAGAGACCCTTGCCGGCGCAGACCGGCAAGGGCTTTTTCGACGTTTTTCCAGTTGGTGTTCTGGGTCAGGAGAGCGCCGATGATCATCTCGTCAGCGCTCTCCGCCGGCCACCAGTGTTGGGAACCGAAAGCCGCCAGCAGGGTATCGTAGGCGGCCTGTAGCTCTTCGGTCATTGTCGGTGCGGACTAGATATCGCTGATTGCCGCCTGGGCCGCCGCCAACCGGGCGATCGGTACCCGGAAAGGCGAACAGCTGACGTAATTGAGCCCGGTTTTGTGACAGAAGGCGACCGATTTCGGTTCGCCGCCATGTTCGCCGCAGATTCCGACCTTGAGATCGGGCCGCGTCGTCCGGCCCCGGGTGACACCGATTTCGACCAGTGCCCCGACCCCGTCGATGTCGATCGAAACGAAGGGGTCGCAGGGGAAGATCTTCTGTTCGATGTAGGCCGGCAGGAACTTGCCGGCGTCGTCACGGCTCAGACCGAAAGTGGTCTGGGTCAGATCGTTGGTACCGAAGGAGAAGAATTCGGCTTCCTCGGCGATGGCGTCGGCGGTCAGGGCGGCGCGCGGCAGCTCGATCATCGTGCCGATCATGTATTTGAGTTCGATACCGGCCTTCTTGATCGCCGCATCGCAGATAGCGATACTTCTTTTCTTGAGGAATTTCAGCTCGTTGACGTCGGCGACCAGCGGAATCATGATTTCGGGCAGGACGCTGATCCCTTTCTTGACGCAGTCGCAGGCGGCCTCGATGATGGCCGCGACCTGCATGTCGTAGATCTCGGGATAGGCGATCCCGAGCCGGCAACCGCGGTGGCCGAGCATCGGGTTGAATTCATGCAGGGACTCGGTGCGTTCTTTCAGGGCTTCGACTGAAACGCCCATGATTCCGGCCAGTTCGGCGATGTCATCCTCTTCCTGGGGGAGAAACTCGTGCAAAGGCGGGTCGAGCAGGCGGATAGTCACCGGCAGACCGTCCATAGCCTTGAAGATGCCGATGAAATCCTTTTTCTGTTCCGGTTTGAGCTTGGCCAGGGCGTGTTCACGGCCCTCGAGACTGTCGGCGAGGATCATCTCGCGCACTGCCCGGATCCGACTCTCTTCGAAAAACATATGTTCGGTACGGCAGAGGCCGATGCCCTCGGCTCCGAAATCGCGGGCCACCTTGGCGTCGTGCGGGGTGTCGGCGTTGGTTCTGACGTTGAGTTTGCGGAATTCGTCGGCCCAACTCATGAAAGTGGCGAAATCGCCGGTCAGCTGGGGGGTGATGGTCGGGATCCTGCCGACGAAAACCTCGCCGGTCGAACCGTCGAGGGTGATGACATCGCCCTTTTTGAAAACTCGGTCGCCAACCTTGAAACACTCGTTGTCGTAGTCGACCACGACTGCGGAACAGCCGGCGACACAGCATTTGCCCATGCCGCGGGCGACCACCGCGGCGTGCGAGGTCATGCCGCCGCGCGAGGTCAGGATGCCTTCGGCCGCATTCATGCCGTTGATGTCCTCGGGCGAGGTCTCGGCCCGCACCAGGATCACCTTGTGGCCGGCCTCCTTCATCTCCTCGGCCTCGTCGGCGGAGAAGACGATCTCGCCGCTGGCGGCACCGGGCGAAGCCGGCAAGCCTTTGGCCAACAGCTCTTTTTCAGCCTTGGGATCGAGGGTCGGATGGAGAAGGTTGTCGAGTTTGTCGGGCTCGACCCGCATTACCGCTTCTTTTTTGTCGATCAGGCCTTCACCGACCATGTCGACCGCGATTTTGATCGCCGCCTTGACTGTGCGCTTGCCGTTTCTGGTCTGCAGCAGCCAGAGTTTGTGGCGCTCGATGGTGAACTCGAGATCCTGCATGTCGCGGTAGTGCTTCTCCAGTTTCTGGTAGACTTCGACCAGCTCGTTGTAGATGTCCGGCATCAGGGTTTCAAGCGAGGGCAGATCCGAATCCCCGCGTCCGATTTCGTTGATCGGTTGCGGAGTGCGGATTCCGGCGACCACGTCTTCGCCTTGAGCGTTGATCAGGAATTCGCCGTAGAAGATCTTTTCCCCGGTCGAGGGGTCGCGGGTGAAGGCGACCCCGGTGGCGCAATCATCGCCCATGTTGCCGAAGACCATGGTCTGGACGTTGACCGCAGTGCCCCAGTGGTCGGGGATGCCGTTGAGTTTGCGGTAGGTGATCGCCCGCTTGGTATTCCAGGAGTTGAAAACGGCGCTGATCGCGCCCCAGAGCTGATCATAGGGGTCTTCGGGGAAATCGTTCCCGGTCAACTCCTTGACCCTCGCCTTGAGGGAGCCGACCAGTTTTTTGAGATCGTCGGCATCGAGTTCGGTGTCGAGTTTGACGCCTTTCTCTTTCTTGGCCTGCTCCAGCAGGACTTCGAGTTTTTCGCCTTCGATACCCATCACCACATTGCCGTACATCTGAATGAAGCGACGGTAGCTGTCGTAGGCGAAACGGGGATTATCGGAGCCCTTGATGAGACCCTGGACGGTTTCGTCGTTGAGACCCAGGTTTAAGACCGTATCCATCATCCCCGGCATCGAGACCCGGGCGCCGGAACGGACCGAAAAGAGCAGAGGATTGTCACGGTCGCCGAATTTTCTGCCCATCGTCGCTTCGGTCCGGGCCATCGCTTCGCGGACCTGGTCCTCCAGGCCCGGAGGCAGAGAGCGGTCGTTGTCGTAGAAGGCGATGCAGGCCGTGGTCGTTATCGTAAAGCCCGGCGGTACCGGAACTCCGATTTTGATCATTTCCGCCAGGTTGGCACCCTTGCCGCCGAGTAGATCGCGCATCCCGGCATCGCCCTCGGTGTAGTCCCCACCGAAACTGTAGACATATTTTTCGCTCATCAGGGTTCTCCTTTGCTGCTCAAAAAGAGGTTTGAGAATGAAAAAGCTCCTCGTTTCGCTGCGATGCAAGCGGAGAGGGCGGTTTTCTTACAGTTTGCTGAAATCGGCGATTTTCCGGAAATCAGCGGCAATTCCCTGGAGCAGGGCGAGGCGGTTCTTGCGGATTTCAGGATCGTCGACCATGACCATGATCTCGTCGAAGAAGGTGTCGACACTCTCCTTGAGCTCGGCGACTGCGGCCAGGGCGGCATCGTAATCGCCGCCGGCCAGGGCTTCGGCGATTCTGGCGGAGGCCACCTGCGCCGCCTGGTGGAGTTCCTGTTCGGCTTTTTCCCCGAGACGGTCGGGATCGAGGGTGTAGTTCTCTTTTTCCTTGCGGGTGATGTTGACGATCCGTTTGAAAGCGGTCATCAGGTCGGCGAAATCGTCCCGGTGGCGGAAACGTTCGAGGGCTTCGAGGCGCCGGTTGGCTTCGACAATGTCATCGAAACCGGCGGCCTGGACCGCCTCGACGACGCCGGCCGGAATTCCGGCCGCGGTCTGGCGGTGGAAGAAGCGTCCCTTGATGAAGTCGAGGATCTCCTGCTTGATCTCGGCGGCGGGTTTGATGATTTTCTCTTTGAGCTGTTCTAAAGCCTGGTCGACCATCTTGCCGAGCGAAAAGCGGTAACCGCGGTCGAGACAGATGTTGATGATGCCCAGGGCCTGGCGGCGCAGGGCGTAGGGGTCGGCGCTGCCGGTCGGCTGAAGGCCGACGCCGAAGCAGCCGGCGATGGTGTCGAGCTTGTCGGCGATGCCGACGATGGCGCCGCAGTCGTTGGAGGGCAGGGCGCTGCCGGAACCGGTCGGCAGGTAGTGCTCGTAGATGGCGACGGCGAGCTCCTCGTCTTCGCCTGCAGCCCGGGCGTATTCCCGGCCCATGATGCCCTGCAGATCGGAGAATTCGCAGACCATGCTGCTTTCGAGATCGGCCTTGCAGAGCAGGGCGGTGCGGCTGATTTTCTCTCTTTTTTCAGGGCAGAGTTCGGCCGCCAGCTTTTCGGCCAGGGCCCGGAAACGCTCGACCTTTTCGTACGAGGTCCCGAGCTGGGCCTGGAAGACCACGTTTTTGAGCCGTTCGACAAAATCTTCGAGTGGAATCTTGAGATCTTCGCGGTAGAAGAAGCGGGCGTCGTTGAGCCGGGCCAGCAGAACCCGCTGGTTGCCCTGGACCACGACCTGGGGGTCGCGGGCCTGGGTGTTGTTGATAGTGATGAAATGGGCCATCAGGCGGCCATCGCCATCGCGCAGGCAGAAATATTTCTGATGATGACGCATCACCGTGATCAGCACCTCTTCCGGCAGTTCGAGAAAACTCTGGTCGAAAGAACCGGCGATCGCTTGCGGAATCTCGACCAGGTTGGTGACGGTCTCCAAAAGTTCCGGATCTTCGATAACCTTTCCACCCAGCTGTTTTTCGATTTCAGCCAACTGGCTGACGATCATCTGGCGGCGTTCGTTCTGGTCGACGACGACCCGGGCTTTCCGGCAGAGTTCGATGTAGGCTCCGGGATTGTCGATTGCAAACTCCTCGGGGGCCATGAAACGATGGCCGCGGGAGCGGTTGCCGCTGGTCACGCCGGCGAAGGTGAAAGGGATGACTGTAGTGCCGTAAAGGGCGACGATCCAGTGTATCGGGCGGGCGAAGCGGGCGTCGAGATCGTGCCAGCGCATCGATTTGCGAAAAGGGATGGCGTTGATGAAGGCGGGTAGGGCCTGGCTCAGCAGGGTCTCGGTTTTCTCTCCCTGCTCACGTTTGCGGACGCATACGTACTCCCCTTTTTCGGTGGTGATGATTTCCAGCTCTTCGGGAGTCACGCCCTGCCCCCGGGCAAAGCCGATACCGGCCTTGGTGGGCTTGCCGTCGGCATCGAAGGCGATGCTTTTTGCCGGGCCGGTGTTTTCGACCACCCGGTCCACCTGCCCATCGGCCAGTTCCGCGACCAGCAGGGCCAGCCGTCTGGGGGTTCCGAAAACCCTGATTTCACCATGTTCGAGGCGCAGACGGTCGAGCATCTTCTGGGCTTCGAGTTTCAAATCCTGGAACGCTTTGGTCAGAAAACCGGCCGGAATTTCTTCGGTGCCGATTTCGAGCAGGAGGTCCTGTGTCATCTTTTCTCCGGGTTGCTGCTGGTGATGGCTCCGCACCCTGAAGGGCATGACTTTCCTTTACCCCCTTTAAGGGCAAAGGTTCCGCCTCGCTTCCGGCGCTTTTTAGTTGGCCATCTGGTTTTTTACGAAAAGTTTGATTGCTTACGAGGTCATCACTGTTGCTTCTGCTCCAGCAACTGGCGCAGCTTGTGTTCGATCTTCTGGCCGATTTCAGCATTGAAACCGACAACCTTGAATTTGATTTCCGATTGCTGGTCGAGGATGATCAGGGTTGGCAGAGAGGTGACATCGCCCATGTCCTTGACGATCGGGTTGCCGTGTCCCATGGCTATGGGGTAGGGGATCTGGTTGCGTTTGACGAAATCGCTGACATCCGATTGATCTCCCTGGTCGAGACTGATGCCGACGACGATCAGGCCCTGGTCCTTGTAGTTGTTGTAGAGAGTGATCAGGTGCGGGATCGCGGCCCGGCAGGGTGGGCACCAGGTGGCCCAGAAGTCGAGCAGAACCACTTTGCCTTTGAGCCCGTCCCGGGTCAGGGTCTGGCCGTCGAGGGTTTTCAAAGTGAAATCGGGGGCGGTTTTCGGAACTTTGACCTTCTTGGTGCCGCTGTCGCAGGCACAGAACAGGGGAATGAGAGATAAAATCAGCCCGATGAGGAGCAGTCTGAAAAGAGGTTTACGAAAAGATATGGTTTTTGGCGGCATAATAGCATTTTCCTGAAAATCCGGGCGGATTTTTGAAAACCGCCTCGGGTGCTACTTGATACCGGGCCCTCTCCCCTCATTGTCCGGCAGCGGGAGAACGGTCCGGTATGGATGGTTGTTTAAGAGCTGTAATCAGACCTTGGCCAGCATCGCCTCGAGACTGGCCTTGTTGGTCATGCCGACGATCTTGTCGACTTCTTTGCCCTGGTTGAAAAGGATCAGGGTGGGAATGCCGCGGACCCCGTA
>JAADEO010000235.1 GCA_013153415.1 Deltaproteobacteria bacterium | reverse complement strand
TGCCGGGGGAATTTCCCCTCCGGCGAAGTCTCAGGTTTCATCCGGCCGGTGTCGGCCGCCGCCGGCCCCGCTGCTATCTCCGCTTCCGTCTTGCCGGCATCCTCGCCGGTTTTGGACATCACAACCGGGCGGGGAGTTTCGCGGGCAACCTCGATCCCAACCGACACGGAGAGACTCCGCGACAACTCCATGACCGCGAGACAACGCTTGCCGATCCGGAAAAACCTGCAGGAGGTGAGGCGGGCTTCTCCGGCCCCCGGCTCCGCGCCGTCCCCGACCGCCCCGGGCTCCGGTGATGCCAGTTTGATCCGGGTCTCAGCCGGCAGAGTGATGGGATGACGGGCCAGATGCCCGAAGCAGTCCTTGCTGAGCAGTTCGAATTTATAGGAACGACCGGGCTTGAGCCTGGTTATCATGACCTGATGGTTGAAAACCAGATCCCGGTGGGCACGAAAAACCGGCCGCGGTCGAAGCTTGCCGAAATCCAGATCGGAAGTCGCCGGCCGATCGGTTCGCCAACTGATCCGGGCCCGGGAATAGAGTCCGAAATCCGCCCGCTCCATCCGGATCGAGGTTATCACGGGCGAACTGCCGTCATCCTCGATAACAGTCATGGCGGAGAAAGCCGGGATCTTCACCCGCTCTATCCCCCGCCGCTCACTGCCGTCCCAGAGTTCCACCAACAGCTCTCCTGCTTGCAAACGCTCGGGAGAGAGGAAAAACGCATGTGAAACGGCATTGAAAAGATGGCTGTCGAGCTCTTTGAACTCTAAGTCCGGGTTCTCCCCGACAGCCGCGACTTGCTGGGGAACTGGAGGTTTACCCTTGCCCTTGTCACCTTCCGCGACCGCCTCGGTCCGACAGTGGCAAACCGGACACTTCTTTTCCAGAAACGGCTTATGGATGACCAGCCCGGCCAGATCTTTTTCGATAAGCGTACCGTGACACCCCTCACAGGGAGGAAGTTTCGCCCCGGCCCGCAAAGTTCCGAAACCGGAACCGAGCACCAACAATAAAAATCCGAGAAACAACCCGACAGCAATTTTTCTTTTCGGCACTGACTCCCCCGAACAGGCTTATTGGCATCATTCTAGACATAGCGAGCATAGCAATAATTGCGCCAGCTGCAGACCACCATTCACTACCCGTAAGCTCGGAACCTTTCCAACCGTATCACCTGGGGGTTTTCTCCGATTCTCTCGCCAAATAATACATGAACTGAGAGTTTTAACACGCTTTCCCGCCCCTCGAAAAAATCCGGCCAGAAATATTAATAGCTGTAAATTCAACAATTTACAAACAAACCAAGGAGCGACAGCCAATTGGCACCCAACTTGCGTCAGTCGTGCCAGTCACCGCCAATACCCGTTTCACCACGCATCTTTCACCGTTTAGAGCAGGAGGGGAAACAAAACGATGAAGAGCATCGAGCACGTCAGACTGATGAAACAGACCTTGATCAACGAGTTGGAGATGCTGCCGGAAAAAAACGCCTTCGGAGACAGCAACGAATCCGACCGGGAACGGATACACGGCTGGATCATCGATCTCGCCTTCATCGAGAATTTCGGCATGCCGCCGGATGAATATGGCGATGTCGCCTTCTGGTTCCGGGACGAGTGCTGGAGCCCGCTTTGCGACTACGAGGAGGCGCAGCAGGAATTTGCCGAATACGAACAGCTGTTGCGCTACGCCGTCTGGCTCAATCTCTAACCCCCTCAACCACCCCGCCCAGGGGCTCCTGGTTTCCAGGACCTCTTCTCTTCCCATGAGCCCTCCGCGACTTGCCACCGCGGAGGGCTCGCTTTTTCCTCCATCCTTTTCAGCTGGCACGTTTTTTCCATCAATCTCGGCACACGGAGTAGACATGATACGAAAAAACAGAGTGCTTTTCATACAGTTCATTCTATTGGCAGCAGTTTTCTTCCTGTTGTCCGCAACGCTCGGGATAAGCGCCGACAAACCTGCCGAACCCATAAAGAACAGCTACAATATCAACTGCATCAAAGTTATAGACCGGGATGAACGCGGACTACCATTAAGCTATCCTTCCGCGCTTTTCTACGACGCACTGATGGACGAGGTTTTTGTTGTCTGCGGTGGGATTCGTCAACTGGTAATCTATACAAGTGATTTCTACCCTCTGGTCTCGGCCGGTAGAGGCCGGGGAATAGACGCCGTCCGTAGTTGCAGCACCAGCCCGGACGCCATTCTGGTTTGCAGCAAGATCGAAACCGGAGAACCTGAAGCTCCGCGTCGCGACGTTGTCCAGATCCTCGATCGCGCCCTGCTGCCTGTAGACCTGGTCGAATTCAGGGGTTTTAGCGGCGCTGAAAATTTCCAACCCATACGGGCTCAGCTGCGGGACCGGCAACTTTATGTTATCGGCGAAGGTCATGATGGAGTAATAGTAACCGACCCATCCGGCGAATTCGTCAAGAAGATCACTCCCACCCTCAAAGTCCTCGGGATAGCGGAAAAAGCCTTTTTGCGGTCATTCACTTTCGACCACGATGGCAACCTCTTTCTGCTCAGCGAAGAGTTGGGCAAGGTCTTCGTGTTTTCCCCCCAAGGCAAGCTGCTCTATAAATTCGGCGAGAAGGGGGGAACGGTCGGCAAACTCTCCCGCCCCCGAGGCATTGCCATCAACAGAGAACTGGAACTGGTCTTCGTGGTCGATTATATGCGCCACGCCATAAATGTCTACAGCATCAAGGGAGATTATCTTTTCGAACTCGGAGGCATGGGCAACGCCCGCGGCTGGCTCCACTTCCCCTCCGATGTCTGTGTCGACCGCCTCGGACGCCTCTGGGTGGCTGACACCTTCAATCAGCGCCTGCAAATCTTTGTCATCAGTCGACCAACCCCGGATGAGACCCCGGCAACCATAGAGATACGCACGAACCCGGACCAGGAACTTGAAGACGACAAAAACCCCAACCAGAATTTCCCGACCACCAATCCGGGCATCGAAGAAAATAGCCTGGAGGAATAGATTGGCAACCGGTAGCTGGGCTATAACTCCAACTTTTAACTGTGGCATATAGCCCAGAAAAAGGTGATTTAACCCAGTCTAAGCTATATACGCTTCTTACTATAATTCCCCAGAAAACACCTTCTGCGGAAAAAAACACAATCAACCGTTTACGGCACAATCATTGCTCTTTATGCGGCGTATATCAGGTCCCGGGCGCATCTCGTAACCGGACTTTGAACCAGTAACGGTCGCTGACCATCAAGGGGAGGAACGGGGAAGTTATGTCACGAAAAATTTTTCCATTGTTAATCGTGGTAATGGCGCTTTTCTGGGTTACCGGTACGACCTGGGCCGCCGAGACGGCGGCGCCGGCCAACAACCAGCTACAGAACAGCGACTGCATCAAGTGCCACCAGGAAGAGGTCAAGGATATCGATACCCATGGGGCGAAACACAAACAAGCGGTGACCTGCCTCGACTGTCACAAGGAACACCCGCCGGCCGGCGAAAACGCCATTCCCCAGTGCTCGGAATGTCACGATCCGGCCGACCAGCAGCATTTCAAAGTCGGCAGCTGCACCGGTTGCCACAACCCCCACCACCCCCTGGAGATTGATATCAGCAGTGGCGACCAGAAGATTAAGGGCGTCTGCCTCTCCTGCCACCAGCAGCAGGGCGAAGAGATGACGAGCTATCCCAGCAAACATGCCGAGCTGAGCTGTGCTGAATGCCACCCCAAACACGCCACCTTCAAGAAATGCCTCGAATGTCATGAGCCTCACGCCGACTACATGACCTACGCCGACTGCCTGCGCTGCCACAAGCCCCACATGCCGACCGTTGTCCGTTACGACGAAAAAGTTCCCTCCAAGTATTGCGGCAGCTGCCACGACAAGGAATTCGGGATGTTGGCGGCCAACCAGAGTAAACACCACCTGCTGCTCTGCGTCTACTGCCACAAGAGCCAGCATAAGCTGGTGCCGGAGTGCATCACCTGTCACGGCGAACCGCACGGAGCCGATATTCACAAGAAATTTCCCGACTGCCTGACCTGTCATATCGACGCTCACGCCCTGGAACACAAATAGGCTAACCGGGAAGAGGGACATAAAACTGTTTGATTTATTTTCAAAAGTACACTACAAAATTAATCAACTTTTATCAATCAACTATCCGGGTCGGGGAGGAAATTCATGAAATGGTTGTCAATTAAATGGCAGAAACTGTTAGTCGTCGGTTTACTGGTCATCATATATGGATGCGTGGCGGCCCAGGAAAGCCGTCAACAGGAGAGCAAGCCCCCGGCGGCCGCAACCCAGACCGCGGCCACCAACCAGTCCGCCGCACCGGCCAAAGAGGTAGGGATTTACGAACAGGAGATAAAACCGCTGACCACCTACCAATGTGCCCAGTGCCACTACCCGGTCTACTCCGATATCCGGGACAACGGCGGCAAGCATAAGATCGACTGCACCGAGTGCCACGAGACTTTCCACACCTGGAAGCCGGGTAAAAAATGGTCTGAAGTCGTGCCCAAATGCGTAACCTGCCATGATCTTGCACACGGGCCGGCCTTTCCCAAATGCCTGACCTGTCACGCCGATCCCCATGCTCCGATTCACAGTCTGGTCAAACTCGACGTCCTGGCCAAAGGATGCGATCAATGCCATCCGTCCCAGAAGAAAGAGCTGACCAAATTCAAGAGCGCTCACACCGAAGTCGCCTGTAGCGAATGTCATCATACCCGGCACGGCTACCTGCCGAAGTGTACCGAGTGTCACGACACCCCGCATACCCCTTATACCGACAACAGTGGTTGCCTGGCCTGTCACCCGGTACACTCGCCACTCGAAATCAATTACCCCAAAACCACCCAGAACCAGGTCTGCGCCGGGTGTCACGAGGTTGTTGCCAAGAAACTTATAGACAGCCACCGGAAACACTCCAAACTGCAATGTGTTTTCTGCCATGCCGACCGGCACGGTTATGTCCCGCAGTGCACCAAATGTCATTCGCAGCCGCATTCCAAGGCCATGCTCGATCGTTTCAAACATGACTGCAAGGCCTGTCACGGCGAACCGCATGCCTTGATTCTGCCGGGTCACAAGTAGACCAGGATACCGTTGACAACCTCAGAAACGCCCTTCGGCCGCCAGTTGCGGCGGCCGAAGGGCATTCTTCCTTTACCAACTGGAGTGGCCAAAAATTCGTGTCCGCAATTTCATCATCTGGATGGCTGTCACCGGCCTGAGCCTGTGCTTCCTGCCCGGCATCACCTCTGGCCAGGGTCAGCCCTTTACGGCCACCGGCAACCTGATCTATCGAAATCTCGACAGTGAAGATGAAAAGAACTGGAATTTCGATCAGAATTACAATCTCTCCCTGACCCAGGAATGCACCTCGGCCCTGGAATTCAACTCCAATTTTCGCTACAGCTATCTCATGGAGAAAGACGAGGACGACAGTTCACGTATCAATCCCTACGCCAACCTCTCTCTGCGCAACGACATCTTCTCCTCGACCCTCGGCATCAATTACGACCGCATCGAAAACAGCGATCAGCCCATCTATGACAACTGGAGCTGGGACGCCACCTGGTTCAGCCAGTGGGAAGAGACCTGGCCGGCCCTGCGTTTCACCTACAATGAAAGCTACAGCAAAGACGACGCCAGTCCTCACCAGCGAGACAGCAAATCGACTCTGCTCAACACCGGCATCTATTACGAATGGCGTTTTCTTGAAGCCAGCTACGATTACCGGCTCAGCAACACCGATGATTACGCCAGGAATACCGATTCGCAGAACCAGCATCACAATGCCTCCCTGCAACTCTCCCCCAGCTGGACATTATGGGACAACCGGGTTTCTGTCAGTCTCAGCCAGAGAGGCACCTACAACCACGACCGCACCAAAGACAAGATCGGCGCCGGCAATGATTACTTTCTCGAGGCCCGGCAGGTTACCGGCTTTTACGCTCTCGACAGCTCTCCCGACGAGGGAAAGCTGGCAGTCAACCATGCCCTGACCGACAAAAACTACCAGGTCGGAGCCGGTATAGAAATTGCAGATCCGATAGATCATCACAACATAGGTTTTCTGGCCCGCGACCGGGCTGTCAACCGTATGCAAGTCTACTTCGACCGTGAGCTCAAAACGGCGGAAAGAGACAAACTGACCTGGGATTTCTATCTAAGCGACGACGGCGAGGAGTGGCACAAGCTACCGACTCCGCCCCGGGTTGCCTACGAATTCGATCCGGAAGAGGTTCTGACTCTGGCAGTGGTCACCATCAACACCCCGGTCATCCATTATGGCAAACTGGTACTGCGGACCACCACCAACATTTTCGATCCTTTCCAAGTCACCGAAATCGAGGTCGGAGAAGCCCGGATCGCCACCTCCGACACAGTTGAACATACTTTCGAAAACTGGCGCAGCGAAACCTCGCTTTCGGTTAGCTACATGCCGATCGAGAACTGGACCTTGAGCACCCACTTGAGCTATGACTATGAACATCGGGAAAATTCCGAAAACCTCGACGAAGATGAGATCGAGACCAGTTACGACTTAAACAGCGACTACTATCTGAACCGCTATTTCTGGCTGACTCTCGGCATCAGCGAAAACCGGACCGATTACAAGAACAACAGCAACGCGTTCAACGCCTACGAGAACCCGGACGAAAAAAACCGTTCATATACAGCCGGCTGGAAAGCCACCCCGATCGACACCATCGACCTTTCCCTGGTTTACACCCATTCGGAAGACTATGAAGATGGAGACAAGACCGACACCAGCGACAACATCAATTTCAACCTCGCAGCCCAGATATATCCCGATGTCAGTGCTGATTTTTCCGGATACTGGAATAAGAACGACGAAGAATCCGACTTCACCTGGCATTTCGATCTCACCGCCCGACTGACCGAGAGCACCACGTTCGACTGTTACAATGACAACATGGATCGTTACGGGATGAGTCTCAACTGGCGACCCTCGGATATCTTCTCCCTGACTTCGCGCATCGATCGGGATGATGAATCCGATACCAACCGCTTCAGCAACAATATTTCCTGGGTCTGCACCGAAACCCTGCGCAGCAGCTTCAACTACAATCTGACTGACGACCAGGGTTCGCTGGATCATCTTTTTTCCTACAATCTGAACTGGATTCCCTGTGACCTGATAACTATTATCAACAACTTCTCCTACCTCGAAAGCGAGGAGAACGGCAGAACCATCAGCTGGAATGTCCAGCTGAGCCTCCGCTACTGAAAAAACTTAGATCGGAAAGTGTAATGAAATCGGAAACCACCAATCTGTCCCGCGCTGTGACCGCCGGAATATTTCTCGGCCTGTTCTGTCTTATGTCTCTTTTATCCGGCTGCGCCGGCCAGGACATGCGCTACTATCGCGACGAAAACGTCGAGATCGAACTGCTGCAACGCATCGCGGTTCTACCGTTTGCCAACCATACCAAGACCAAGCTGGTGGAAAACCGCTTCACCAACATCGTCACTACCGAGATTTTGAGTCGCGGGACCTTTGAAGTCGCCAACCCGGGCGATGTCCTCGCTTTTCTCCGCGAGGAGGTCAATGGCGATGTCAGCGCGGTTGATGCCAAAGTCGCCCGCAAACTGGGCCGGGCCTTGGAGGTCGGAGCCTACCTGACCGGAGCTGTGGAACTCTATGACGAGGAGCGCAACGGTACCTACACCTATCCGGTTATCGCCGTCACCATGCAGCTGATCGATATCCGCAGCGGACGGATCATCTGGCAGGCGGCCGGCAGCGACACCGGTTACGATACCTGGTCACGGATCTTCGGTCTGGCCAGCAGCGATTTCAACCAGGTCAGTTTCCGGCTCGCACGAGAGTTGCTGGACACTATGGATTATCAGGAAAACTAGATCTCATGCCCCGAAAACTAGCATTCTTCCTATCTTGTATTTTTCTCGCCCTGCTCATGGCCGGACCCGCTGCGGGCCCGGCGGTCGCCGCCGGGCTGCGCCTGGCCCTTATTCCGATAAGCGATCTTTCCATCAATTACAACGGCATAGACCTTGAGACCACCCAGCAATTCGAACAGATCCTGAAGCAGTTCGGCTACGAACTGGCAGCGGAAAAGGAAGTTCGAAAATTCATGGCCGCCAACCGGGTTTTTGACTGCAGCCGGCTGAATGCCTTCACAGCCCGCAAACTGGGTCGTGACCTTGACTGTGAACTGATCCTGGGAGCGACCATCACCGACATCTCCACCGACGACCGCAAACCCGACTTCGGCCTGGCCTTGAATGTCTTTTCCGCCGTAAGCGGCGAGATCGTCTGGAGCCTGAACGAATGCTCGGCGCAGACCGAAGAGACCACTCTGCTGGCAATCGGAGAACCCCGCAGCCAGGCGGAGCTGAAAAACCGGATCCTGATACGACTCGCCTCCCGCCTGCAGGAACTGACCTCGGCGGCGCCCCTACCAACCGACAGACCCGCAGGAAAACCTTACGAAGTTGAAGAATTCCTGGTCAACCCCGCTTATGTCCGCAGCGGTACTCCGGTTGCAACCACCATCCGGATCGACTCCCTCGATTCCCCTCCCGACCTGGTTACCGTGATTACCGGACCCGGCCAGGAATACCCCCTCGAGCCAGGCCGACGACCGGGGGAATTCAGCGGCCGCTGGACGGCGCCGCCCAACGAGGGCCGCCATCCGCTTTCTTTG
>JAADEO010000192.1 GCA_013153415.1 Deltaproteobacteria bacterium | reverse complement strand
TACGTGTAAGTTTGAGATTGATTCAGAAGAATGAGATCGGGTCGATGTCGAGGCGCCAGCTTAAACGGGGGGAGATTTTGAAGCCAGTTCGCCAGCGGCGGAGGAAGGTGTGGAGGAAGGGGCGGTCGGGGCTTTTGATAAGCAGGCTCCAGCGGTAGCGGTTCTTGACCTTGACGATGGCGTTGGGGACCGGGCCGAGCAGGGCCAGGCGGGCGGGGTCGGCCCCGGCGGCGGCCAGCAGCCTGCGGCCCTCGTCCCGGGCCGTAAGGAGAAATTCCCGGATCGCGTCCTGGTCGGGGCCGGTGGCCCGGAGGTTGGCGAGGTAGGAGAACGGGGGAAAGCCGAGTTCGCGGCGGTTTTCGAGTTCCCGGTCGTAGAAGGTCTGATAGTCGTGGACGGCGGCCGCGGTGATGCTGTAGTGCTCCGGCTGGAGGGTCTGGATGATGACCTCGCCGGGGCCGCGGTCACGGTCGCGGCCGGTGCGGCCGGCGACCTGGGCCAGGAGTTGGAAGGTGCGTTCCGGAGCGGTGTATTCCGGCATCTCGAGCGAGAGATCGGCAAAGATCACCCCGACGAGGTCGACCCCGGGAAAATTGTGGCCCTTGGCCAGCATCTGGGTACCGAGCAGGATCTCGGCCTCGCCCCGGCGGAAGGTTTCGATGATCCGGGCGAGTTCGCCCTTGCGCCGGGTGGCGTCGCGGTCGAGCCGCAGAACCCGGGCCGTGGGAAAGTGGTGGGCCAGGCCCTCCTCGAGTTTCTGGAGGCCCAGGCCGAGTGGGAAAAAGCGGGTGCCACCGCACTGCGGGCAGCTGTCGGGAACCGGCTGGCGGCCGCCGCAGTAGTGGCAGACCAGCAGCTCCAGGTCCTTGTGGAAGGTCGGGTGGACCGAGCAGAGGGAACATTCCGGCATGGCCCCGCATTTGAGGCAGTAGAGGGTGCGAGAGAAACCGCGCTGGTTGAGAAAGAGCATCACCTGGCGGCCGGCGGACAGCACCTGCTCCATCTTTTCTTTGAGCTCGGGACTGAAACCGTCCCAGGCAAACATCCGTTCGGGCTTGCCGCCGGCACCAAGATCGATGATTTCGACCTTGGGCATCTCTTTTTCGTCGAGCCGGTCGGGGAGCGAGAGCAGCCGATAGCGACCAGTCTGGGCATTGTAAAAACTCTGCAGGGCCGGAGTCGCCGAGCCCAGGACCACGCCACAGCCGACCAGCTGGCCCCGCAACAGGGCGAGATCACGGCCATGGTAGGCGAAAGGCGAATTCTCCTGTTTGAATGAAGGCTCGTGCTCCTCGTCGACAATGACCAGGCCGAGATCGGGCAGCGGGGCGAAAACCGCCGAGCGGGCCCCGACCACGATCGGCGCCTTTCCGGCCGCGATCCGCCGCCACTGGTCGTAGCGCTCGCCGGCCGCAAGCCCGCTGTGGAGCAGGGCGATGCGGGGGCCGAACTCGCGGACCAGGCGGTCGACGAGTTCGATCGTCAGAGCGATCTCGGGCACCAGGTAGAGGGCGGATTTGCCCCGCTCAAGGGTTTTGGCAATGAGCTTGATGTAGATCTCGGTCTTGCCGGAACCGGTGACCCCGTGCAGGAGAAACGGGGAAAACCCGCCGCCGGCCAGTTTTTTTTCGACCTCGGCATAGATTTCAGCCTGGGCCGGGGTCAGGACCACCACGGCCGGCGGGGATTGCGGCTCCCCGGCCTGCTGTTCGTCGAGATAGCGCAGCCGGGGAACCCGGCTGGCCGCCAGCCAGCCCTTTTCCTGCCAACGCTTGAGCCAGGCCGCCCCGCCGGAAAACTCCTTAAGAAAGCGGCGGCGGCCGAAAAAGCCGCCGGCAGCGATGAAAACTTCGAGCCGCCGGCGCTTTTCAAGACCGATCCGGGAGGCGGCCAGGGCGGCGAGAATCGCTTCCCGGTCAACGATCTCGTAGATGGTTTCGTACTGGGGCGAGACCGCCGGCGGCCTGAGGCGCTCCTCCTGGTCGAGCCAGCCGGCCCGGACCCAGGCCGTAACCCGGCCCTTGAAAGCTGTGCGTTCGCCGGCCGGCACCAGGCGGGCGGCGAGCTCGGCGAGACTCAGCGAACCCTCCGCGGCCAGCAGGTCGAGCACCCGGTTGAGGCGGGCGGAGCGGCTGCGTTTTCCCCCGGCGGCCTTTTCCCCGGGTGTCAGGAGACGTTCACGGCGGTAGTCGAGACCGCCCGGCAACAGAATATGCAGGGCCTCGCCGAGCGGGGTCTGGTAGTAGGCCGCGGCCCGCTCATAGAAGCGCAGGTCGGTTTCCGAAAAGAGCGGTTCGTCGTCGACCACCGCGGTAAGCTCCAGGATTTCGACCCCCTCCTTAAGTTGCGGGGGATGTTCCTCGATACCGACCAGCCAGCCGCCGGTCGGCCGGCCCCTAAACGGGGCCAGGACCCGCTTGCCGACTTTGAGCCGGTCCCGCAGGCCGGCAGCGCTCACCCGGTAGCTGAAAACCTGATCCAGCGGCAGGTTGAAGGCGACACGGACGAAAAGCTCAGGGGCGGCCATGTTTATTCTACTAACTTGCGGCCGGTCATCTTGAGAAAGGCATCCTCGAGGTTGACCCGGCGGATGCTGGTCGGCCGCTCGGAATGGGTAGCCTTTGCCACCGCCTCATCCCGGGTTTCGAAATAGGAGCTTTCGACCCGGTCAGGGTAGATCTCGTCCAGGGCCCAGCGGCCGAGCCGGGCGACCAGGGCGGCCGGGGTGTCGAGAGCGACGATCCGGCCATGGTCGAGAAAAGCGACCCGGTCGGCCAGGAACTCGGCCTCTTCGATATAGTGGGTGGTGAGAAAAACCGTAACCCCGTCGGCCTGGACCTGCTTGACCAGGGCCCAGAGCTGGCGCCGGATGTCGGGGTCGAGACCGACCGTGGGTTCGTCGAGAAAGAGGATGGCGGGCTCGTGGAGCAGGGCCCGAGCCATCATCAGGCGCCGTTTCATACCCCCGGAGAGTTCCCGGACCCGGGAAATTCGGCGTTCGTAAAGGTCGATATAGGATAACAGCTCATCGATCCTCCGGCGGGCCTGGCGAGGCAGCCCGAACAGGCGCCGGTGGATCTCGAGGTTGTCGAAAACCGTCAGCTCCTGGTCGAGATTGAGGGCCTGGGGCACGAGGCCGCACTGGCGTTTGGCCTCCAGGGCCTCGGATTCGATGTCATAGCCGTTGAGCTCGGCCCGGCCGCCTCCGGCCCGGCTCAGACCCGAGAGAATCTTTATCGTCGTGGTCTTGCCGGAACCGTTGGGCCCGAGATAAGCGAAGATCTCTCCCCGCATGACCTCCAGCGAAACCCCGTCCAGGGCCCGGATACCGCCGGGAAATTCCTTAATCAGATTTTCGATCCTTATCACAACAGCTTCTGACATGGCACTCTTATACCCGCACTAAGCCTCTCGACCGGTCCGCAGATTTTCAATTCCGATCCATCTCAACCTGGTTCCGGCCCGCTTTCTTCGCTTCATACATGGTCAGATCGGCCCGTTCCAGCCAGGCCTGAAAACTTTCACCGTCTCTTCTCTGCGCCACCCCGAGACTGATCGTTATCCTGACAGGGATTCCGAAATCACCCTCTTCAACCAGACGCCGCAGCTTCTCGGCGATCTTTCCGGCACCATCCAGATCGGTCTCGGGCAGAACGATGACGAACTCCTCGCCGCCATGGCGATAGACGAGATCGGTCTTTCTCAAGCCTTGGCTGAAACACCTGGCCAGCCTCCGTAAAACATCATCTCCCACCGAGTGTCCGTAACTGTCGTTGATCCTCTTGAAATGATCTATATCGACAAAGATGACCGAAATCGGTCCCTGTGAACGTTTGACTATCTCCAGGTATTTCTCCGCCTGGATCATGCCCCACCTGCGGTTGAGAACCCCGGTCAGGGGATCGATATCCATCAAGCGGAAGATTTCGCTCTCTTTACGCTTGGCGTACCTGATGAAAAAGATCAGAAACAGCGTAAAAAGCACGAATGCCAGCAGAGCCGAACCGATAATCCTCGGAGCTTCGCTGGGCCGGGTATAGACAACCACATAGCCCTTGAACTCATCCTTCCACCCTTTCAATGGATAGAAATAGGTTTCGTAAAGGGTAAAATCGAGAACGCTGTGGACAATGAAAGGCCTGGCCGCAGCCAGTTCGGCATCGATACCTTTTTTCCGCAGATCCTGGTTGATTCGCCGAATCAGGGCCTCGTTTTTCTCGGGAATGGGGAAAATCGCCGGTTTCGACAGATCTTCCCAGTAATCCCGGGAGAAGAGCGTGGGCCTGTAGTTCTTCTGCATCTCCAGGAAAAGCTTCCGGTTCAGGATATTCTTTTCCTCGATCAGCGTCGAAGCCAGAGCATCCTGGAAAACAATCGCCTGGATCAGAGTCACTATTCCGAAACTGATCTCGACCGAACCGACATAGGTCCCGTCCAGCATCAGAGGGTAGACATTCCGATAGCTGGACGAGGTTCGGCCCTGTTCGAACCCGCGCATGACCTTATGTTCTTTATGAGCATATTCCACCGTCGGGCGAATCCCGTGCAGATAGTCCCCCCAATTTTCAAGACAGTGGAAACGGACGAAACTCTGTTCGTCGTCGGCAAGATGAAAATGAAACTGCTGCACCCCCAGCCGGGTCATGCGGGCATAGAGCGGCGCGTACTTGCGGATCAGCAATTTCCTGATCTCAACCCGGGTTTCCAATTGAGCGTGATTGGCCTCTTTCAACCACTGGAGAAGCTGCCGGTCATTGCCGATCTCGGCAAAAAACTGATCCGCGACGGCGCTGAAAAGGATCTCCGATTTTTTCAGTCCGGTGGCGATGTTGTCATATTTCAGAGCCTCGACACTTTTGCCGGCATTGACCGTAAAAGCTACCGTCAACAGCAGAATGATCAGGTAAGCAGCCAGGGCGTACAGGGTCGCGTAAGAATAATGTCCTACTCTCTTCATCGTTATCAGGACACTCGTGAACCGTATTTCAAATCAGGTCAGACCTGGCACCGCAATGATCGAATGATCACCTGCCGACCAGCTCGACCACGGTGACCGCGGCGCCGCCGGCGGCCGGATCGGGGTGATGGAGATTGCTGACATAGGGCATCTCGCGCAGGATTTCCCAGACCCCCTGGCGCAGACGGCCGGTGCCATGGCCGTGGATGATCTCGACCCGGTCGCTGCCGGCCAGAACCTCCCGGTCGATGAATCCGGCCAGCATTTCCGCAGCTTCATCGACCCGTTTGCCGACCAGATTCAAAACCGGCACCGCCCCGGTGGCTCCGAGTCCGCCGCTGCGGCCGGGAGTTTCAGCAACCGCCGGCCGGCTGATCCTGACCCGCTCCCCGCTTCCCGGTTTTTCCTGGACTGCCGGCAGGTGGCGAACAATCTTTTCCGGCCCCAGCACGGCCCGCAGGCCGCCATTGAAAAGCACTGTCAGGCGGCGGCGCTCGGGATCGAGTTCGACAATCGTCACCGGTTCCCGCTGGCCCGCGGCCACGACCCGGTCGCCGACCTCGAAAGCCGAGAAATCAACCGCTTCCAGGGCCTCGTCCCCATTCTCCGGCAACAGAGCCTCGACCTCGGCGCAGGCCTCGCGATAAGCCCCGCGCAATTTGCCCAGGCTGGCCCCGGGCTCAGTCCCGGTTTCCTTTTCCGCTCCAGATTCCGACCGCAGCCGCTCCCGGGCCTGTTCGAACTCCTCCCGGGCCTTTTCCAGCTCCCGCAGCCGCTCCCGGAACCTGGCTTTCGCCTCCCGGACCAGGCGGGCGATCTCCTCCCGGGCCCCGGTCTCGACTTCACGCCGGGCAGCCCGCAATTCGGCGGTCAGGCGCCGGGCCCGCTCGGCTTCGATCCGGGCCGCCTGTTTCAGGTGAAACAGCTCTTTTTCATGTTCGGCCAGGCGGGCGAGACGCTTTTCGAGCCGGGCGGCGAGATCGGCGGTCCGGCTCTCGTCGGCCCCCAGCAGGCTCCGGGCGCGGGTTACGAGAGCCAAGGGGAAACCCAGGTTCTCAGCGATCTTCAAAGCGTTGCTGAGCCCCGGCACGCCGTACTGGAGATGGTAGAGAGGGCGAAAACTTTCGGGATCGAAAGCCACCGCGACGCTGGCGACCCCCTCTTCCTCGTAAGCCCAGGCCTTGACGTCATTGTAATGGGTCGTAACCATGAACCGGGCCCGCCGGGCTTTGAGTTCGGCCAGCACCGCCTGGGCCAGGGCGGCACCCTCGCGGGGATCGGTGCCCACCCCGAGTTCGTCGAGCAGGACCAGGGTATCGCTGTCGGCCTCCTCGAGGATCGCCCGAACCGCCAGCAGGTG
The DNA here is from genome assembly GCA_013153415.1 of Deltaproteobacteria bacterium. Classification (GTDB taxonomy): domain Bacteria; phylum Desulfobacterota; class Anaeroferrophillalia; order Anaeroferrophillales; family Tharpellaceae; genus JAADEO01. Next base: position 2,380 of record JAADEO010000192.1, on the reverse strand, counting down.
GCCGGAAAAGGTACTCAATGATGCGGCCAGACTCTGTTCGTCGCCGATCGCCGCCAGGACCTTGGCGAAAAGCGGAACCCGGCTCTCCCGGGCCACCGGCAGGGGCAGAGCGCAGCGGGCCATCAGCACGATAAGACCGGCGGTTTTGAGACTGACGGTCTTGCCCCCGGTATTGGCCCCGGAGATCACCAGGCCGAAACGACCGGCGGGAAATTCGATATCGATCGGCACCACCCGGTCGGCCGGCAGACTGGCGACCAGCAACGGGTGGCGGGCCTGGGAGAGGAAAAAACCGCCCTCGTCCCGAGTCTCGACAAGTTCCGGGGTCACGGCCCGCTGCTCGAGGCCGAAAAGGGCCCGGGCCTGGAGGCAGTCGAGTTCCAGCGCCCGTTCCAAGACCGCCAGCAGCTCCGGGGCGGCCTGGCGCGAACGGCCAGCCAGCATTTTCAGGATATTGATCTCCTCCTGCTTCTCCTCCTCGAGCAGCAGGGCGAGACGGTTGTTCAGGGCGACACTCTCCAGGGGCTCGACGAAACAGGTCTGCCGGGTCCGGGAGTGATCGTGGATGATGCCGGGAATGGCCTGGCGGAAATTGGTTTTCAACGGCAGGACGTAACGCTGGTTGCGGATCGTCACCAGCTTGTCCTGAATCAGGGGCTCGAGCTCGGGATCGCGCAGGATCTCCTGGAGACTGTGGCCGAGTTTCTGGCGGGTCGCCTTGAGCTGGCGGCGGATATCGGCAAGCTCGAGACTGGCATCATCCTTGAGTTCCTCCTCGTCGGAAATACAGCTCTCCAGCAGGGTCAGCAGGGGGCTGAAATCGACAGTTTCACCCAGCAGCTCCTCAACCCGGGCGTAGAGATCCGGTTCCTCGGCAGCCACCCGGCGGGCGTAGGCCGAAATCCCGGCAAAGGCCTTCAGGGTGGCGGCCACCAGCAGCAGTTCCCGCGGCGGCAGCCAGCTCTCTTCAGGCCGGATGATCTCGAGAAAGGGCCTGAGATCTTCGACTCCGCCCAGCGGCAGCGGGCCGCAGGCACGAACCAGTTCCATCCAGGCCGCCAGCCGCCCATACTCTTTGCGGAGAGACTCGAGATCGGCGCCCGGTGTCGGCCGGAGCGCGGCAAGCGCCTCCCGGCCGGCGGCGGTCTGCGCCTTTTCCGCCACCAGGGCCAGAACCTTATCGAGTTCCAGGAGCCTCAATCCCTGGGACTCGGGAGCCTCAGCCGGCCGCTGATTGTCGGCAAATTCCATAATCGCCCGGATCCGTTTATCCCAACAGGCGGGCGACCAGCTGGTTGACGGCCTTGCCGTCGGCCCGGCCGGCGATCTTGGGCATCACCGCTTTCATGACCTTGCCCATATCCTTCTTGCTTTCCGCCCCGGTCTCGGCGATCGCTTCTTTGACGATCTTTTCAAGTTCGTCGGCCGTAAGTTCCTGCGGCAGGTAGCCCTTGAGAACCTCGATCTCGGCCTTCTCCTTGTCGGCCAATTCCTGGCGGCCGCCCTGGGCGAACTGCTCGGCCGAATCCTGGCGCTGCTTGACCATCCGGGTGATAACCTGGAGGATATCGGACTCCTCGAGTTCCCGCAACAGTTCGATCTTGCGGTTCTTGAGCTCCGACATCAGCATCCGCAAGACCCCGAGCCGGGTTTTTTCCTTGTTGCGCATGGCCTCCTTGACGGCCGCGTTGATCTCATCCATAAGCTTCATCTGCAATCACCTCAGAATCTGAATTATCAAAAGTGGAAGAACAGGGTCTGAGACCCGGCTCCCGGAAAAATCTCCGGTCGCGCCCCCTTTATACGCAAAAAAGCCCAACTGTCAATCAATCCCTTGGGATCAGCGACAAAAAAGGTCTTGGCGGCTTGACAATTTCCCCCATTCGGCTTAGAAATGACAAAAGGATTAAAACACCGTCTTGCAACCCGCAGCGGCCCCAAGGAGATGCAGCATGTTGAATCTGGCAACCGTCCTCGACTACAGTAGCAAAGAAAACCCCGAAAAAACCGCGATCATCTGCGGCGACAGGAAATTCACTTTCGCGCAACTTGATGCCTTCGCCTGCAAAATCGCCAACGGCCTGGTCCAAGCCGGCATCAAAAAAGGCGACAAGGTGGCACTCTCCTGCCCCAACCTGCCCTTTTTCCCGATGGTCTATTACGGCATCCTCAAGACCGGAGCCACGGTGGTACCGCTCAATGTCCTGCTCAAGGCCCGGGAGATCGCCTACCACCTCGAAGACAGCGAGACCAAAGCCTATTTCTGTTTCCAGGGAACCCCGGAACTGCCGATGGCTGAAGAGGGTTTCAAGGCCTTCCAGCTCAGCGACAAGTGCGAACATTTCTGGATCATGACCGCCGACCCCGCCGCTCCCTCGCC
>JAADEO010000015.1 GCA_013153415.1 Deltaproteobacteria bacterium | reverse complement strand
CAGCCTTGTAGAAACCCATCTTGTAGTCATGATAGGGACCAACCCACTCGGTGGCATCGATGACTCCGCGGTCGAGGTTGGTGTAGATCTCACCGCCGGCCACGAGCACGGCATTACCGCCGGCCTTGGCCAGAACCTTGCCGCCAAGACCCGGAATCCGCATTTTGAGGCCCTTGAGATCGTTGATCGAGTTGATCTCTTTATTGAACCAGCCACCCATCTGGACACCGGTGTTACCGGCCGGCCAGGCTTTGAGATTGAATTTGGCATAGAGTTCGTCCCAGAGCTGCTGGCCGCCGCCGGAAACAATCCAAGCGTTCATCCCCTGGGCATTGAGACCAAAAGGAACAGCCGCGAAGAACTGGGTCGCGGGATGTTTGCCAGCCCAGTAGTAGGCGGCACCATGTCCCATTTCCACGGTACCGGAACTTACCGCATCGAAAACTCCCAGCGGCGGTACCAACTCGCCACCACCATAGACGGTGATCTTGAGACGGCCTTCACTCATCTCCTCGACCCATTTGGCGATCATGTCAGCCGATTCGCCCAGTACCGGAAAGTGAGGCGGCCAGGTGGTCACCATCTTCCAATGATAAACCTTCTTGGCCGAGGCTTTACGCGGTTTCAGGGCCAGACCGGCAGCCCCCAGGCCAACCGCACCAACCCCGGCTTTCTTCAGCACTTCACGTCTTTTCATCTGCTACCTCCTTGTCATCAACTCCAGTTTCCGGGATGGTCTAACCCTCCCGCTTGTTTTCGAGCCTGAATAGCGGCCAGCTTAAAACAATATTCTACTGAAACTGAATAATTACTCTCGGGAGCCGGCGCTGTCAAGCATAAATCACCAATTTCGATCGCATCGCCAAAAGTCCGCCCGCTTCGCACCCCAGGAACATTTCCTCGTTACGTTCGGGGCCTTTCCGAAAGCTCCATCTCCGGCGGCATACTTTTTCCATGTATGCCTCATTCCCCAAATTTCCGGCACCTCGCATCCGGATGCTTTTTACTTTGCCGCTCTCATTTTTACTCTTTCCGAAGACCGAAAAGCCGGGCCGCATTACCGCCGCAGATCGCCGCCAGTTGCGCTTCTTCCAGCCCGGCCCCTTCCAGGTCCCGGAAATAGCGGGCCGGTCGCAGCAGCGGATAGTCGCTGCCGAACAGAATGCGCTCGAAACCGGCCAGCTCACCACCCAATCGGTAGATATCGGAATTAAACAAGTAGGGAGTCGCGGCAGTATCATAATAGAGGTTGGCCGCGACCTCGTTGAACTCCTTTTTCAGCAAATGGAAAAAAGGAAAGCCCCCGCCCCAGTGAGCAAAAATCGTCGGAATATCTCCATAAAGCTTGAGGAAACGATAAAGCTGGAAGAAACTCACCTCGCTTTTGCCGGGATAGATGTGGCCAACCGGTTCATTGGTGTGCAGCATCAGAATTTTCCGGGCCGCCCGGAGAACCTCGATCACCGGGACGAAACGGTCGACCACACGGGCCGTAAAGCCTTCGACATAGAAAGCCAGCTCCCCGACCCCGGCCAATCCCTGTCCCAGACATCTCTCGGTCTCAACGGCCGCGGCCTCAGGATCGCTGAAACCAAAACAGGCGAGCCCGACAAGGCGATCAGGAAATTTCTTCACCTGATCGATGACATAATCGTTGCAGAGCCTGGAGATACCGTCATCGCGCCAGGGGAAACCAAAGACCACGGAGCAGTCGACCCCGTCCTCAGCCATCGTCTCAAGCAGTTCTTCACTCCCCACCAAGCGGGATTTCGGGGAAGCGTAAAGCAGTTCGAAATCGGGTTCACCTTTGAAAAATTTCTCCCGGTGAAGACGAATTTCCGGGGGGAAAATATGGACATGGGCGTCTATTTTCATAAAATCTCTCCACTACTCCTCAGAGGCAACCGTTCAGCCGGAAACGAATGTTGTCCGGCTCTGTTCTTCATCAGGTCCTAAACCGCTCGATTATCTGAAATTAACTTGACAAAAAGGAGAAATTGCATCGATAATGCATTCAAAGTACCTGTCTAGCATATCCTAAAGATCCCGGCAACCGCTGCATCCGGCGAAATCACATTTTCCCGGCAACATCTTTTCCCTTTACGGTCTTCCTTTTTCCGATGCGCGAGCATTACCAAAATATCCTGAGACTGATCAATACCATCCCGATTATCATCTCCTACCGGGATCGGGATGGCTATATCCGGGCCTGCAACCAGAGTTTCGCCGATCTTATCGGCCGGCCCCTCTCTGATATCGTCGATCACCATGCCCTGGAAGTTCTCGGTCAAAAAAGGGGGGCTCATTTCATAAAACTCGACCAAGAATGCATGGCATCCGGCAAGAGCCTGCAAACCATCCTGCCCCTGATCCACGCCGATGGCAGCCGCCGCCTTTATGAGATCATCCGCACTCCCATCAAGGACCCGGACCGGGAACAAGCCCGAGGGGTGGCGATCGTCGCGCACGACATCACCGAGAAAGAGCAGCTCCGGGGAAAAGCCGAAGACGAGAATTACAAGTACCTGGCCTCACTGGAAGCCAGCCCCGACCCGATGGTGGTCTACAGCATGACAGGCGAAGTCGATTACATAAACCCGGCTTTTGTCAAGACCTTCGGTTGGAGCCTGGATGAATCCCGGGGTCAGAAAATGAATTTCGTCCCCGATGATTGCTGGCCCGAAACCTATGCCATGATCGAAAAGGTCAAAAGAGGAGAGAGCTTCCGGGATATCCAGACCCGGCGGCTGACCCGGGACGGCAGAACCATCATCGTCAGCATCACCGGCGCCATGTACCGGAATCGCCAGGGACAACTGCAGGGCAGCATCATCACCTTACGAGACATCACGCAGCAGAAACATCTTGAAGATCAGCTCAACCAGAGTCGCAAGATGGAGGCCTTGGGCAACCTGGCCGGAGGTATCGCTCACGATTTCAACAATCTTCTGACCGCGATCCGGGGGCATGTTTCGATCCTTCGCATCAGATCGGAACTCACGCCTCTGGCAGAGGAAAAATTCACCAAGATCGAAGAAATCGTCGACCGGGGCGCCAACCTCACCAAACAACTGCTCGGGTTCGCCCAGGGAGGAAAATACCTGGTCGAAATTCTCAATCCCAATCAAGTTATCAACGACAGCATCGAGCTCTTCATCCGCACTCTCAAGGAGGTCACCATAACTACCGACCTGGCCGATGATCTCTGGAATATCGAGGCCGACCGGGGCCAGATCGACCAGGTATTGCTCAACCTCTACCTCAACGCCTGGCAGGCCATGCAGAACAACCGCACTGCCGCGACTATGGCCATCAGCACCACCAATGTCACCGTGACTTCCCAAACCCACCCTGGCCGGGAGCCGGGACGCTATATCCGCATTGCGATCTCCGACAATGGTTGCGGCATGGATGAGGAGACCCGGAAGCATATCTTCGAACCCTTCTTTTCGACCAAACGAAACCTCAAAGGCAGCGGTCTCGGGCTCTCTTCCGCCTATGGCATCATCAGCAACCACGGGGGCTTCATCGCAGTCGACAGTAAACCGGAACACGGCAGCACCTTCTTCATTTTTCTGCCGGCCGTCGATAAACCCCGACACCGGACCAAGCCCGATCAGAGCCAGGTCCTGACCGGATCGGCAACCATCCTTCTGGTTGAAGACGAGGAGATGGTCCGCGAGGTCAACCAGGAAATCATCTCTTCCCTGGGATACCAAGTGCTGACTGCTGAAAACGGTAGTCAGGCCCTTTCCCTCTATCAGAAAAGGGGCGAGGGGATCGATCTGGTCGTGCTGGACATGATTATGCCGGGTATGAACGGGGCCGAAGTCTACAGACGACTGAAAATGATTGATCCCGCGGTCCGGGTTCTGCTGGCCAGCGGCTACAGTGTCGAACTTGAGGCCGCCAAGGTCATGGAACAGGGGTGCAACGGCTACATCCAGAAACCTTTTTCGATCAAGGAACTCTCCCACAAGATCGACGAGATCCTGAAAAGTACCGGAAAACCCGAATAGCAACTAATGGCGGGGACAGGTCCCGCAACCCAAGCAGGCCTTCCCGGCCCGCAAACAAGTACTCTTATCAGAACATTTTCTACTGATTTTCCTGTTTTTCATGCAGAAAATGGGCTGTAAGGTACTAAATGTCGCTCCGGAGGATTCACAAGATTACCGGTAAGGGGTATAGGGTCTCCAGCCTGAGGGAGGAGCAGGAGCGGCCGGGGCCGTGGGGACGACTGGACGGGGTGTGCCGGGATAGGGTTGGGGATTGAGTGGCCGCAACGGTGTCTGCGGAGCCATATTGACAAAGGGTTTGAACTCTTCGGTCATGGCCCCAAGCGTAATTCCGGAAAACAGTGAGGTCATGCGCAACTGAACCTGGAAACTACCGTTCAGGTTAACGATGAAGGGCTGCAGGATGAGGCCATAACGGCCTTGACTACGACACTGCTGTTTGAGATAGGCAACCGTTTTCTGGTTAGAGCCCGGCAGGGTGAAAACCTGCCAGGTTTTGAATGAAGCCAGCAACCGGCCGATCGACTGGGTCGCCTGGGCAGTAAAATAATAGTAGGGTGTCAGATTGCGAACCGGGGAAATATAGAGCTGAACCGGGAGAGGCAGGAAAACCAGGTCGCCTTCACCCACCAAATCACGCCCCTCGTCAATCACCGCAAGGTTGAGATGGCCGGCCGTCTCCTTGACAGTGACCGAACCATGGTAGAGCAGGGGTGCCGTCGCCGGGCTATCGGCAGATATTCCACGGTTCTCTTCGCTACCGCCGGCCCTTGTTTCAGGCCGGGCTTGAGCAAAAACCAGCAGTTCGGCTCCGAAAGCGGGAACCCGATCATCGTCGAACTCGATGGCTACTTCGTCGTTTTCACTCAGGCGGGCGACTATCGTTCCCCGGGCCGCGAGATTGTCATGCAGCTTTTCAATAACCAGCGCCAGAGCGCTGTCCAGGGTCGCGGCCCGGGCCGTTGCCGGCAGAATAACCGCCAACAGCATGCACACTCCCAGCAAACCCAGCCCGGCCCGACATCTTGACAAAGTCACTACTCTCCCCTGATGCGGGGATACCCCCACAACCCAAATGTAGCCTTTACAGCCCGCAAAGAAGTACTCTTAAAAAACGCTCTATACCGCCAGGGCCTTGACGATCCGCTCTCCGGCCTCGTTGAGACGCGCTTCCGGGACCGTCAATGAGATCCGGAAATAGCCTTCACCGGCATCACCGAAACCATTGCCTGGCGTAACCACGACTCCGGCCTTTTCCAGGAACATGGTAGAAACCTCAGCCGAGGTCATACCGGCAGGATTGTTGATCCAGAGGTAGAAAGTCGCTTGCGGAGCTTTCAAGCTGAAACCGGCCTTGGTCAGAAAGGAAACCATCAGATCCCGGCGTTTACGATAGATCTCGCACATCTCCCGGACACAGAGCTGATCAGAGCTCAGAGCACTGATCGCCGCTTCCTGGATGGCCTGGAAGGCACCCGAATCGATATTGGTCTTGACCTTGCCCAATCCGGCAACCAGTTCGGGGTTACCGATCGCGAAACCGATGCGCCAGCCGGTCATGTTGTAGGTCTTGGAAAGAGAATGGAACTCGATACCGACTTCCCGGGCCCCAGGCACTTCAAGAAAACTCAAAGGCTTGTAACCATCGTAAGCCATCTCGGTGTAGGCCGCGTCGTGGCAGACGATAACATTGTACCGGGCCGCGAATTCGATGACCTTGAGGAAAAAGGTCTCATCGGCCACCGCTCCGGTCGGATTATTGGGATAGTTGAGAAACAACAGTTTTGCCTTTTGCGCGACCTCGGCCGGAATGGCGTCGAGATCCGGCAGAAAACCGTTTTCCGCTTTCAGCGGCATCTTCCAGGGGATGCCGCCAGCAAAGGTCGTGGCGATGGCATAGACGGGATAACCGGGATCGGGCACCAGAACATAATCGCCGGGATCAACGAATGCCAGCGGCATGTGGGCGATCCCCTCTTTCGAACCGATCAGGGAAACCACCTCAGTGGCGGGATCGAAATCGACCCCGAAACGGCGGGAAAACCACTCGGTCGCCGCTTGCCGGAAACTGAGCATCCCGACATATGACGGATACTGATGGTTTTCCGGCCGGGTCGCAGCCTGCTGCAGGGCGGCGACGATATGGGCCGGAGTCGGCATATCGGGATCACCGACCCCGAGATCGATGACATCGACACCCTGGGCCTGGACTTCGGCCTTTTTGGCATCGATAGCAGCAAACAAGTAGGGAGGAAGACTCTTGATTCTTTCGGCAAATTCGATCTTGATTCTACTCAAAGTTAATTTCTCCGTTCACAGCCATCGGTTTTGGCGAGAAAGCCATCAGCTCTCACATGAAATCTTACGCCCGCGGAATGGGCTCCATCCAGCCCTTGAAGACCGCGTTATTATCTTCAGGTTTTGTAGATCTCGGTGCTGAAAGTCTTGATCCACTGGCTGCGCAGGACATCCTTGGCTTTCTTGATATCATCGACCTCGATAATGAGGATCGCGTCATCCCCCTTGAGGGCGATGAAAGGGTAAAGGGTCTCGACATTCACCTGAGCCTCTTTCAGAGCCCGCAGGATCACGTTGAGTCCGCCGGGATGGTCGGGAGTGCCCACCGCGATAACCTCGTTGGTGCGTACCACGAAGCCGTTGGCCAGCAGAACGTTGTAGGCCTGGTCCGGGGTATCGACGATAATCTTCAAGGCAGGATTGGGAGTCAGCTCGGAGGAAGCCATCACGCCTTTGATGTTGATCTGCTCTTTCTCCAGGATCTCACAGATATGGTTGAGACAGCCTGGGGTGTTGTCAATGGTAATTGAAAGCTGGGTTATAGACATAACATTAAATCTCCGCTTGATGGTTTTCAGGAAACGTATTCCATGCCTTTGATCACCGCCTGGCGGCCGGCTTCGACAACCGCCTTCTTGTTTCCCATCAGCAGTTCCAGGCTGGAAAAGATCGCTTCGCGGCTGGGCACCCCGGCCAGCTGGGCGAAAGCGCCGAGCATGATCATGTTGGCAGACCGGGGATTGCCCATCTCGACCGCCAGGTCGTTGGCCGGGACCGCGAAAGTCTCGATATCGGTCCGCTCCGGAACCTCTTCGGTGACCGAGGAGTTGTAGATCAGTTTGCCGCCGGGTACCAGGCGGTTGATAAAAGCCGCGGCCGAAGGCTGGTTGAGGGCAACCACGATGTCCGGAGCCGAAGCTACCGGCGAGGCGATCTCCTCATCGGCGATGGTGATCGTGCAGTTGGCGGTTCCGCCCCGCATGGCGGCCCCGTAGGCCGGCAGGTAGGTGGCATGGAAACCCTGCAGCATGGCCGCGTTACCCATTACATTTCCCAGGGTCAAAACCCCCTGGCCGCCGGAACCGGCGCACAGTGTCTTGACTATCATCCCTTTTCCTTCCTTTTCTCTTCCCGCTTGTCGGTCAAAAGGCCGGGTTTATACTCCTTGACCATCTCCTCCTCAATCCACTTGCAGGCCGTTATCGGATCCATCTTCCAGTTGGTCGGACAGGGAGAGAGAATCTCGACGATCGAATAGCCCAAGCCTTCAACCTGGGTTTCAAAGGCGTTGCGGAGCGCTTTCTTGGTCTTGCGGATCCCGGCCGGAGTGGCGACGCTGGTTCTTTCGGCGTAGGCAACGCCGGGAAAGGCGGCCACAACATCGGTGATGTGCAGGGGGTAGCCGTCAACCTCGGGATTGCGGCCCGCCGGACTCGTCATCGTGCTCTGACCGACAATCGTGGTCGGTGCCATCTGCCCCCCGGTCATCCCGTAGACCGCGTTGTTGATAAAGATCACGCAGATGTTCTCGCCCCGGTTGGCCGAATGGATGGTCTCGGCCGTACCGATAGCGGAAAGATCGCCATCTCCCTGGTAACTGAGAACGAAAAGTTCGGGCCGGGCCCGCTTGGCCCCGGTGGCAATCGCCGTCCCCCGGCCGTGGGCCGATTCGATGACATCGAAATCGAAGTAGTGATAAGCCAGCACCGCGCAACCGGCGGGACAGACGAGGTAGGCCTTGCGGCCGAGATCCATCTCCTCGAGCAGCTCGGCCACGATCCGGTGCACGATCCCATGCCCACATCCGGGGCAATAGTGGCTGATTACATCTTTTTTATGGTATTTGGGCCATTTATTCAGCAGTTCCATAATATTACATCCTTCTGTAGTAGCGGTGAATGACCCGGGAGAACTCGACCGGAGTCGGAATCACACCGCCGGGGCGGCCGTGAAAATTGATCTCTTCGACCCCTGAATTCTCCAGGGAGAGCCGCACATCCTCGATCATCTGCCCGGCACTCATCTCGAAAACCAGGAAATGCTTGACCTGGCGGGCCACCTTCTGCAGCGCCTTCTCCGGGAAAGGATAAAGGGTTATCGGCCGGATGAGACCAACTTTGAGACCATCCTTGCGGGCCCGCTTGATGGCGCCCTTGGCGATCCGGGCCGTGGTCCCATAGGCGACCACGGCGAAATCAGCGTCATCCATCATGTAGAGTTCGTACATGGTCTCATTTTCGGCCATCGCCTTGTATTTGCGCACCAGTTTCCAGTTATGGCGTTCCATCGCCAGGCCGTCGAGAATCAGGGAGGCCTGGTAGCGGCTGGGGCCGTCGCCCCGACCCTTCAGGGCCCACGGCTTTTCCGGAAATTCGGTTACCGGCTCGGG
>JAADEO010000152.1 GCA_013153415.1 Deltaproteobacteria bacterium | reverse complement strand
GGCCGCAAGTATGAACGCGCCGACTGCTACCAGGCCCAGATCTCGACAATCAGCATCCTGCCCAACTCTTTCCTCTATGAACGGGCCACTCTGACCACTGAAATCGGGATGAACCACATCCTCGACAATGACAAGATGATGGACGGTTACGACCGGACCGCTTATGGCGGAGTCTTCAAGCTTTCCTGCGAATACTACCAGCTCATCCAGAATCTCGACCTGGTGGTACCGATCACTTTCAAATGGTATCCCAAAGGGACCTCACCGATCCTTGGAACCTTTGATGAGAAAGCCGATTCGATCGGCATTTCCTTCGACTTCACTTACGACTCGGTCTACAAGGTCTCCCTGGGCTACGTGAACTTTCTCCACGATCCCAATAAGAATCCCAAATCGGACCGTGACTATGTTTCACTCAACCTGAAATACACCTTCTAACCAGATGCAACGCAAAGGAGGATCACCAATGTTGAAACACCTTTCCAGATATCCAGTCATATTAGCGGTACTGGTGCTGGGGCTCGCCCTGTCAGCACCGGCTTTCGCCAAGGTCTCGGCCGATAAAGCCGCCCACCTGGGAAAGGACCTGACCCCGGTCGGAGCCGAGATGGCCGGCAATGCCGACGGCACCATCCCGAAATGGACCGGCGGCATGCAAGGCATTCCCGAAGGCATCAAATTTGTCCCGGGAACCATTCACCCCGACCCCTATGCCGACGAAAAACCACTTTACAAGATTGACGCCAAGAACCTTGACCAGTACGCCGACAAGGTTACCGAGGGCTTCAAGGGGCTGATCAAGAGATATCCTGACAGCTTCTACGTCCAGGTTTACAAAACCCACCGGACAGCGGCTTTCCCCGACTGGTGGATTGAACGCACCAAACGCAACGCCACCCTGATCGAGCTGACCGAAGACAAGCTCGGGGTCCTCAATCATGAGGTTGCCGGCGGCACCCCCTTCCCCATTCCCACCTGTGCCGAAGAGGTGATGTATAATCACCTGCTGCGCTGGCGCGGTCCCGGCCGCGAGGGTGATTACCTGCGGGCCAACGTCTTCCCCAATGGCAAGCGCACCCGCAACGGTGGTGGCTACGCCTGGGAAAAGACTCCCTGGAACCTGCCCGATCTCGACGCTAAAACCTGGGACGGCATCTACTATCTCCTGATCACCAAGCAGGAAGTGCCGCCCCGGCGCAAAGGTGAGCTGTTGCTCGTCAAAGACCCGCTGAACCAGTCCGAACATCCCCGGATGGCCTGGCAGTACCTGCCCGGCCAGCGCCGGGTCCGCCGGGCCCCGACGGTTGCTTACGATACTCCGAACCCGGGTTCGAGCGGCCTGTCGACTTACGACGACGCCTTCATCTTCAACGGCGCCCTGGACCGTTTCAACTGGAAGATTCTGGGCAAAAAAGAGATGTATATCCCCTACAACTGCTTCATGACCGACCTGGTTCACGAAGATGAGCTGCTGATCGGCAAACATCCCAACCCCAAATGCCTGCGTTTCGAACTCCACCGGGTCTGGGTTATCGAAGCGACCCTCAGGGAAGGCAAACGCCATGTCTACGGTCGGCGCCTGTTCTACATCGATGAAGACAGCTGGACCGCGGTCTCCCAGGACATGTGGGACCGGCGCGGCACCCTCTGGCGCACCCGTTTCTGTAGTATCAAATCGCGTTACAACCTGCCGGCGGTAGTTCAGATGACCGATTTCATGTTCGATTTCACCCGTCCCGACTACGCCACCACGGCCGCGGTCAACGATACCAAGCACCCGCTGCGCAGCGACATAGTCATTCCCGACAACGTCTTTACTCCGGAATGGCTGCGTCGCATGGGCCGCCGCTAAAAGCGCACTGTCCTCAAGCTGATCAGCTACAGCCCGGGGAGGTCACACTCCCCGGGCTCTTTTAAGCCCAATCAAACCTCAGAAAGTAAGGGAGAAAACCTTGAAAACCACTCTCCGGGGGTCCCGAACCCGCCGTTTGGCCCATATCTTTCTGGCCCTTATCATGCTTTTTCTGGCCGGCGATGTCGAGGCTGGAGACTTTCTCAAGCAACCGGCTTTCAAGACCAAACATCCGGCCAAAGCCGCCCTGATGGATATCACCCGGGCCGACAAACGCCTGGTCGCCGTCGGCGAACGCGGCATCATCATCTACTCCGACGACAATGGCGAATCCTGGACCCAGGCCGCCGTCCCGGTCCGCACCACGCTGACCGCGGTCACTTTTCCATCCCCCCAAGAGGGCTGGGCCATCGGTCACGAAACCGTGCTGCTGCATAGCCGTGACCAGGGTGTCAGCTGGGAAAAAGTCTTCGACGGCAACCAGGTCAACGTGATGATGGTAACGGCCATGCAGGCGATCGTCGACCAACTCAGGAAAGAGCTTGAAACCACGCCGGAGAGCGAACAGGAATCTCTCAAGCTCCGTATCGAAGATGCCGAGGTCAACCTCAAGGGTTTCATCGACACCCGGAAAGAGGGCCCCATCCAGCCCCTGCTCGCTCTCGATTTCACCACTCCCGAAAAGGGACTCCTGGTCGGGGCTTTCGGCATCATCATGGAGACCAGCAACGGGGGTAAGAACTGGAGTGCGCGGCTCGACCGCATCAGCAACCCGATGGGCTATCACTTCTACGGCCTGGCCCGGACCAAAGACAAGGAGTTCATCTTCGGTGAAGCCGGGGGCATGTACTCCTCTGAAGACTGGGGCGAACACTGGAAAACCCTGGAAAGCCCCTACCAGGGATCTTTTTTCAACGCTTTCGGCGATCCCTCCGGGAGTCTGGTCGCGGGTTTCGGCCTGCGCGGCAACCTGGTCATCTCTTGGGATGACGGTGCAACCTGGAAACACCGGCAACTCGGCCAGGGCGCGGCCCTGACCGGCGGCACCATGCTCTCCGGCCACCGCTTCGTCCTGGTCGGCATGGCCGGAGTGATCTATCTCGGCAGCACTGACAGCCCGGAGATCAAAGCGATGAAAACCGGATTTCCCGCCTGCATGGCGGTCTGCGAAGCGGCCGATGGCTCACTGATTCTGGCCGGGCTCAGAGGTATCAAAAAATTCAACCCGACGTCTGGAAACGATAAAGTTAAAGAGGTGAATTGATGGCGCACGGCAACCAGGATCCCCAGAACGTGGAAGTATGCAAAACTCCACTGGTTGAAAAGTTCATTTTTCGGTTCAGGGCGCCAATACTGATTTTTCTCGCCGTGGCCTCGATCTTTCTCGGCTACCAGGCCCTGCACATGAAACTCGAAGCCAGCTTCGAGAAGATGATCCCGACCTACCACCCCTTCATCCAGAACTATCTGAAACACAAGGATGAACTTAAAGGGCTGGGCAACGTCATCTGGATCTCGGTCGAAAACACCAAAGGTGATATTTTCGACCCGAAATACCTTGATACCCTGCAGAAGATTACCGACGACGTCTTCTTCATCCCCGGGGTCGAGCGTTCCGGCGTCAAGTCCCTGTGGATGCCGATCGTCCGCTGGAAAGAGGTCACCGAAGAGGGTTTCGACGGCGGCCCGGTAATTCCCGACACCTACGACGGTTCCCCGCAAAGTATCGCTCTTCTGAAGCGCAACGTCATGCGCTCGGGTGAGATCGGCAAACTGGTAGCCAACAATTTCAAATCCTCGATGGTCATTGCCCCACTTCAGGAGATCAATCCCGAGACCGGTAAAAAGCTTGACTACCTGGCCCTCTCCCATCGCCTGGAAAAGGAGATCCGGGACAAATATCAGAACGACGAGATCAAGATCCATATCATCGGTTTCGCCAAACTGGTCGGCGACCTGATGGAGGGCGCCTCCTCGATGGGGCTCTTCTTCCTGATCACCATCCTGCTGACCACCGGCCTGCTCTATTTCTACACCCGCTGCATCAGAGCCACCCTGATGCCGGTTCTCTGCGCCCTGCTGGCGGTCATCTGGCAGGCCGGCATTCTCAAACTTTTCGGCTATGGTCTCGACCCCTATTCGATGCTGGTGCCTTTCCTGGTTTTTGCCGTCGGCATCAGCCATGGGGTCCAGATGATTTCCGGTATCAAGCACCAGACCATGCTGGGCCGCGACAAGTTCGATGCCGCCCGTTTCGCCTTCCGTCTGCTCTACCTCTCGGCGCTGTGCGCCCTGGTTACCGACGGCGTCGGCTTCGCCACCCTCTACGTCATCAAGATCGGAGTCCTGCAGGACATGGCGGTCGGCGCCCTGGTCCGTTTCCCGGTCCTTATCTTAGGCATGCTGATCTGCCTGCCGCTGCTGATGTCCTATTTCGGGGTCAGCAAGCGCAGCATCGAACTACTCTACCAGGAAGAGGAGAAAAGCACTCATCCGCTCTGGAGCCTGCTTTCCAAACTGGCCGACCGTAAACGGGCGATAGCGGTGCTGGTAATTGTTGCCGTGGCCGCCAGCTGGGGTTTCCACTACCGCCAGGGTCTCCAGATCGGTGATTTGGACCGCGGCGCTCCGGAACTCAGGCCCGATTCCCGTTACAACCAGGACAACGCCTTTATTGTCGACAACTACTCGACCACCAGCGACCTTTTCGTGATCATGCTCGAGACCCCCAAGGAGGGCAACAGCAAGTATCCCATCCTGGTCGATGCCGACAATCTCCAGGCCAGCCTCATGGAACAGCCCGGGGTCCAGTCGACCCAGTCGATCGTCAACTATATGAAACTGCTCAACGCCGCCTACAACGAAGGCAATTTCAAATGGTGGACCCTGCCCCGCTCCCAGGTTACTTTGGACAGCCTGGCCATGCAACTGCCGCCCGGAGTGGCGAGCCAGGACGGCACCATGTCACCGATTTTCGTTTACTTGGACGACCATAAAGCCAAAACCCTGGACCGGGTCGTCAAAACAGTCGAGAAATTCACCTCTGAAAATAAGATTGAAGGCGGCAAGTTCCTGATGGCGGCAGGCCCCGCCGGAATCGAAGCGGCCACCAACATCGAGATCGAAAAAGCCCAGACGACGATGCTGCTGCTGGTCTACGGCGTAGTTATCTTCCTGGTTTTCCTGACCTTCCGCAGCATTCGGGCGACAATCTGCATCATTATTCCCCTGGCCCTGACCTCGCTGCTCTGCGAGGTTCTGATGACCTGGCTCGGCATCGGCGTCAAGGTCGCCACCCTGCCGGTGATCTCGGTCGGGGTCGGCATCGGGGTCGATTACGGGGTCTACATCTACAACCGCTTGACCGGATACCTGGAACAGGGTATGGATATCGTCCCGGCCTACTTCAACACTTTGAAAACCACCGGCAAGGCTGTCGCTTTCACCGGCATCACGTTGGCCATGGGGGTCGCCACCTGGTCTTTTTCCCCAATTAAATTCCAGGCGGACATGGGTATTTTATTGACCTTCATGTTCCTGTGGAATATGATCGGCGCAATCGTTCTTCTGCCGGCCCTGGGCGCTTTCATCATCAAGGTAAAACCCAAACCCCAGTGTATCGACAATTAGCCAACAATCATTTCCAGATGAGAGAGGTAAAACATGTGTGATTTCAATGAAAAAACCGTAGTTGTCACCGGAGCCGGCTCCGGTATCGGTCGGGCCACCGCCATCGCTTTCGGCAAAGCCGGGGCCAACGTCGTGGTTGCCGACATCAATGAAGAGAATGCCGCAAAGACCGCAGCCGAAATCGGCTCCCGGGCCCTGGCGTTCAAGGTGGATGTCGGTGACGAAGCCCAGTGCCAGGCGATGATCGCCGCCACCGTGAACAAATTCGGCCGTCTGGATGTTCTTTTCAACAACGCCGGCATCGGCGGCCAGCGGGCCAGAATCGCCGACATGCCGACCGAAGAGTGGCTCAAGGTC
This sequence comes from Deltaproteobacteria bacterium, assembly GCA_013153415.1. Classification (GTDB taxonomy): domain Bacteria; phylum Desulfobacterota; class Anaeroferrophillalia; order Anaeroferrophillales; family Tharpellaceae; genus JAADEO01. The sequence goes on along the minus strand of JAADEO010000152.1, from coordinate 2,872 downwards.
ATCAATATCAACCTGAACAGCCTCTTCTACTGCACCAAGGCGGCGATCCCGGAAATGAAGAAGGTCGGCGGCGGCGTCATCATCAACACCGCCTCGGTCGACGGCCTGATGGGCATGGCGACGATCTCCCACTACGTCAGCGCCAAGCATGCGGTCATCGGGCTCAGTAAAACCTGCGCCTTAGAGTACGCCGCCGACAATATCCGCTGTCTCGCCATCTGCCCCGGTTTCGTCGAAACCCCGATGGTCAGCAGCGGTTTCACCAAGCAAGAGGCCGAACTGATCAAAATGATGACCCCGCTCGGCCGGGCGGCCGACCCCAGTGAAATCGCCAACGTCGTGGTTTTCCTGGCCTCTGAAAAAGCCTCGTTCATGACCGGCAGTTTCCTCCAGATCGACGGCGGCGTGCTGGCCGGGGTCAATTTCCCCAGCTGACAAACGGTTGCAACCGTGAACTCCACCATCATATGACAAGGAAAATCTATATGAAGAACAGCAATGACTGCGTAATCGTCGCGATGGGCCGCAGCGCCATCGCTGATTTCGGTGGTTCCCTGAAAAGCGTCCGCGCCCACCAGCTCGGAGCCCAGGTGATCAAGGGCGTCCTGGCCCGGATACCGGATTTCGATACTTCTCTGCTTGACGACGTCATCCTCGGCGACTGCGTCCAGTGCCCGGACGAGGCCAACACCGCCCGGACCACGGCTTTGGCCGCCGGAATTCCTCAAGAAGTCCCGGCCGTCACCATCCAGCGACAGTGTTCCAGCGCCATGGAGGCCATGGCTTTAGCCTCGAGCATGATCCGGGTCGGCGATGCCGAACTGGTCCTGACCGGCGGCGTCGAGTCGATGTCCAACGCCTTCTACTGTCTGCCCCAGGCCCGCTGGGGGGCCCGGCTCCAGCACGGCCAGATGATGGATTCGATGTGGGAACTGCTCCACTCCGGCTCCAACCTGCTCGACAAACCCGGCTACATCATGGGCCAGACGGCCGAGAACCTGGCCCGCAAGTACGATATCAGCCGCGAGGCCCAGGACGAGATCGCCCTGCGTAGCCATCAGAACGCCGAAAACGCTATCAAATCCGGCCGTTTCAAAGACGAGATCATCCCCATCGAAGTCCCGCAACGCAAGAAAGATCCGATTATTTTCGACACCGACGAACATGTCCGGATAGGCTTGCAGATGAGCGACCTGACACGTTTGAAACCGGTTTTCGCCAAAGACGGCACAGTCACCGCCGGCAACGCCTCGGGACTCAACGACGGTGCCGCCATCGTTCTCCTCGCGAGCCGGAAAAAAGCCGAAGAACTCGGTCTGCCGGTCATCGGCAAGGTGGCGGCTTACGCCGCGGCCGGCTGCGATCCCAAGATCATGGGCTGGGGCCCGGTGCCATCGACCCAAAAGCTGCTGGCAAAATCGGGAGTGGAACTCAAGGATATCGAGCTTATCGAACTCAACGAAGCTTTCGCGGCCCAGTACCTGGCCTGTGAACAGGGACTGGGATTGAATCGCGAGATCACCAATGTCAACGGCTCCGGCATCGGCTTAGGCCATCCGGTCGGCTGCACCGGAGCCCGGATCGTGGTTTCTCTGCTCAATGAGATGAAACGTCGTGATCTCAATCTCGGGCTCGCCACTCTCTGCGTCGGCGGCGGCATGGGCATGTCGATGCTGATCGAAAACGAATAACCTATTTGCAACCATTCTATCGAGGAACAAGTTATGGACTTCAATCTGACCGAAGAGATGAAAATGCTCCGCGACATGGCTTACAAATTCGCCGTCAACGAGATTACGCCTTATTCCGAAGAGGCCGACCGCGAGGAAAAATACACACCTGAAATCCATCAGAAAGCCGCAGCTCTGGGACTGGTCGGAGCCTGGATCCCGGAAGAGTACGGCGGTGCCGGTTTCGGAGTTTTGGGCAACGCCATCATCACCGAACAGCTCTCGCGCGTGGACATGGGCATCAGCCTCAATGTCACGGTCGCCCCGTTCGGCGGCGAGGCCATTCTTCAGAACGGCACCGAAGAACAGAAACAGGAATACCTGCCCAAACTGGCCAGCGGAGAACTGATCTGCGCCGGAGCCTACACCGAACCCAATGCCGGAACCGACGTCTCCGGGGCCACCACCCGGGCGGTCAAGGACGGTGATGATTACATCATCAACGGCAACAAGATGTTCATCACCAACGGCACGGTCTGCGATATCATGGTGCTCCTGGCGATCACCAACCCCGAAGCCAAACGTCCTCATGACCGTTTCAGCATGATCATCGTTCCGGCCGACACCCCCGGCATCACCCGAACCAAGATCAAGGGCAAGCTCGGCATCCGTGCCAGTGACACCGCCGAAATCGCTTTCGAGGATGTCCGGGTACCTCAGAAGAACCTGCTCGGCACCGAGGGCCGCGGTTTCCACCAGGTCATGCACTTTTTCGACATGACCCGGATCATGGTTTCGGCTCAGGGAATCGGCCTGGCCCAGGGCTGCCTGGATGAAGCAATCCGCTACTCCAAGGAGCGCACCGCCTTCAAACAGCCGCTCGGCAACTTCCAGCTGACCCAGAAGAAACTGACCGAGATGGCGATCCGCATCGAAGCGGCCCGCGGACTCTGTTACAAGGCGGCCTGGCTCTACGATGATGGAACTCCCGATTTCACCCTGGCGGCGATGGCTAAATTCTACTGCGGGGAGACGGCGGTTTTCTGCGCCAACGCCGCGCTGGAAATCCATGGCGGCTACGGCTATATCGAGGAGTACAAGGTCCAGAAATTCTACCGCGACGCCAAGATCCTCGAGCTCTACGAAGGCACCAAGGAAGCCGAAATCATGACCATCGGCAAGGTGCTGATCAACCAGTAAAC
>JAADEO010000224.1 GCA_013153415.1 Deltaproteobacteria bacterium | reverse complement strand
GGTCGCAGAGCGGCTCGAAAAAAAAGGTTTTTTGCGTTATGAGGTTTCCAATTTCTCCCGTACGGTCGCTTTGCAATCCCGTCACAACCTGGGTTACTGGCACCTCTCCGACTATCTCGGTCTGGGAGCTGCGGCCTGCGGCAGCCGGCGTTGTCGGCGGGGGGAGGAGCACTGGGCGGAACGCTACCGCAACCACGACAACCCGGAGAGCTATCTCGATGAGATCGCCGCTTTTCGGTCCGGGCCGGAAGCCTTTGCAGAAGGAGAGCTCTTCACCCTCCCTTGGGAAGATCTGGAGATCATCGACCGGAATGCCTCTTTCCGGGAGGCCCTGATGCTGGGTCTGCGTCTGCGGCGCGGAGTCCGCCTTGCCGAGCTTGAAAACGAATATGGCCCGGAAAGGGTTGCTGCGGTGACCGGGAGAGCCGGAACCCTGCTGCGGGAAGGACTGCTTGCCATGGAGAATGGTTACCTGTGGGTCACGGCCAAAGGCCTGCCACTGAGTGACGAGATCACCGTCGCCCTGATCTGAAGAGTTGGAATTTGTTTTTGCGGCTTGACAAGGAATCGGCTTTTCAAGTAGAGAACAAATAATAATTCAGTAATTCATATAATTCAATAACAGCAATAGAACCGTTGCTGGAAGGTGTTTGAGCCCGAGGTGGTAAACTTATGAAAATCGGTGAAAGAATGGTGCGATTCGGGGTTGTTCATCCCCGTCTGGTAACGATCGTCATGGTGGTGACGACCGTGATTCTGGCCGCTCTGATGGTGCAGGTCAAGGTCGATACCGATCCGGAAAACATGCTCAGCCGCAAAGAGCCGGTACGTATTTTCCATAACCAGGTCAAGAAGGTTTTCGATCTCTACGATGTCGTGGTTTTAGGGATTGTCAACGAACAGGACAGAGACGGGGTCTTCAATCCCGATACCCTGCGTAAAGTCGAGGAGTTGACCGATTATATCCGGACCCTGAGCTGGCCCGATCCCGATCATCCCGGCCACCAGATCGGGGTTGTCAAACGCAACCTCATCGCCCCCGGCACTGTCGACAGCATCGAGCAGGCCGGCCCCGGACAGGTGCGTTTCGCCTGGTTGATGCCCAAGGCCCCCGCGACTCGCGAAGCCGCCGCCCGGATCCGGCAGCTGGCCCTCGATAATCCGTTGCTCAACGGCACCCTGGTCTCCGAGGATGGCCGGGCCCTGGCCATCTACATCCCCATTACCAGCAAGGATCTTGCTTACAGGATCAAAAAGGCTCTCGAGAAGAAGATCGCCGGTTTCAAAGGTCCGGAAGAGTACCATATCACCGGCCTGCCGGTGGCCGAAGATACCTTCGGGGTCGAAATGTTCATCCAGATGGCGATTTCCGCCCCACTGGCGATGCTCTTCATCTTTCTGCTGATGTACTATTTCTTCCGTCAGATGAAACTGATCATGGCGCCGATGATTATCGCCATGGTCACGGTGCTCTGCACGATGGGGCTGCTGATCGGCACCGGCAACACCCTGCATATCATGAGTTCCATGATTCCCATCTTTCTGATGCCGGTGGCGGTGGTCGACAGTATTCACATCCTTTCCGAATTTTTCGATGAATACCAGCAGATCGGTGACCGTCGCCGGACCATCGAACAGGTGATGAAGAAGCTTTTCATGCCGATGCTCTACACTTCGCTGACCTCGGCCGCCGGTTTTTTCTCTCTCGCCCTGACCCCGATTCCACCGGTCCAGGTATTCGGCATTTTTGTCGGCCTGGGAATCTCCCTGGCCTGGGTCCTGACCATGCTTTTCGTGCCCGCCTACGTGATGCTGATGAAGGATGCGAGCCTCGAGGGCTTCGGGCATCCCTTGGATGACGGTGATGCCGCCGCCAACTCCTGGACCCACCGTTTCCTGGCCTGGCTGAGCCGGACAACCTACGTGCGGGCCAAACTGATCATCCTGGTTTCTCTGGTCCTGGTCGGAGTCTCAGCCTACGGTATCAGCCTGATCAAGATCAATGACAACCCGGTCAAATGGTTTACCAAAAGTCACCCCATCCGGGTCGCCGACCGGGTTCTCAATAAACATTTCGGCGGCACCTATGAAGCCTATCTGGTGATCGATCCCGTCCGGACTCTCGAAGGGCCGGTCAGTGATCAGTGGCGGGCGCAGTTGCGGGCCGACGCCCTGGCGGCGGTCGGCCCGGGAGCCGAGAAAAACGCCGTGGACAGCATTCTCGGCCGGGAGCTGACGGCTTTGGCGGGCCGCGGCCTGGATCAACGGGGTTTTCTCCGGCAGCTGAGCCGGAATTTGCAGAAAGCCCAGGATGATGCGGCCAGTGATGAACTTTACGATGCTTTGAGCCCGGTTATTGACCTGGTCGATCGGCGCTTGGAAGAGCTCGAGATCTTCAAACGTCCCGATGTCCTGCGTTATCTCGATCGTTTGCAGGCCGCGATGCAGGATCACGCCTTGGTCGGCAAGAGCAATTCGATTGTGCAGGTGGTCAAGAAGGTCTATCAGGAACTGCTTTCCGGCAAGCCGGGAGATTATCGCCTGCCTGAACGCCAGAAAGCCGTGGCCCAGTGTCTGATCTCTTTTCAGAACAGCCATAAACCCGAAGATCTCTGGCACCTGGTGACCCCCGATTACCGGCGGGCCAATATCTGGGTCCAGCTCCATTCCGGCGACAACCAGGATATGGAAGCGGTGGTCTCTTTGGTCAAGCAGTTCATCAGTCAGAATCCGCCGCCGGTTGCGCTGAAATTCCGCTGGGCCGGTCTGACCTATATCAATGTCGTCTGGCAGGACAAGATGGTGGCCGGGATGCTGCGCTCGCTTTCCGGCAGTTTCGTTATCGTGCTGATCATGATGGTGATCCTGTTCCGCTCGCCGGTCTGGGGCATCATCGCCATGGTGCCGTTGTCGTTGACGATCGCCCTGATTTATGGGATTATCGGGCTTATCGGCAAGGATTACGACATGCCGGTGGCGGTGCTCTCCTCCCTGACCCTGGGAATGGCGGTCGATTTCGCTATCCATTTCCTGGAACGGACGCGGATGGCTTATAAGGAGTGCGGCAGTTGGAGACAGGCCTCTCAGGCGATGTTCGAGGCCCCGGCCCGGGCCATTTTTCGTAATATCATTGTCATCGCCGTGGGGTTCACCCCGTTGCTGCTGGCACCCTTGATGCCTTACAAGACGGTCGGGGTCTTTCTGGCCAGCATCATGCTGATTTCGGGACTGGCGACGATCATCATTCTGCCGGCGATCTTGACCTTGGGACAGGGATTTCTTTTTCGTCGGGTCGCTAAAAGGAGGATTGAATAATGAAAATCGGAAGAGTTTGCGCTTGTTTTGTTTTACTGATCTTATTTGCGGGTTTTGTCTCGGCCGAATCGGTCGCGGCCGGCCAGCTGAGTGCCGATGAAATTGTCGATAAGGCCAATATCGCGGCCTATTATGCCGGCGATGACGGCCGGGCGACGGTCAAGATGACGATTACCGACAATCAGGGCCGCAAACGCTACCGGGAGTTCAATATCCTGCGCAAGGATGACGGTCCGGATGGGGGCGAGCAGAAGTTCTACGTCTATTTCAAGCGGCCCAGCGATGTCAAGGGCATGGTCTTCATGGTCCATAAACACCCCGGCAAGGACGATGACCGCTGGCTCTATCTGCCGGCTCTCGACCTCGTAAAAAGGATAGCCGCTTCCGACAAGCGCACCAGTTTCGTGGGTAGCGATTTCTATTACGAGGATGTTTCGGGCCGCGGGGTCGACGAGGATGAGCACAAGCTGCTCAAGAGCGATGACAAGTTCTATCTCATCGAATGCCGGCCCAAGGACCCCGGCAGCGTCGAGTTCTCCCGTTACCAGGTCTGGATCGACAAGCAGAGTTTCATGCCGGTCAAGGCCGAGTATTACGATAAGGAAAACACCCTCTACCGCCGGGTCGAAGCCCTGGAGATCAAGGACGTGCAGGGCTTCCCCACGGTCCTCAGATCCCGGGTCGAAAACCTGGCCGCCGGGGGCAAGACGGTCAGCGAGTTTTCCCGGATCAAATATGATATCGGTCTGAAGGACGATATCTTCACCGAACGCTATCTGCGCCGGCCGCCGCGCCAGGCCCGCAGGTGATAAGGAGACAAGGGTTGAAAGGTCGTCCGGGTTTCAGGTTGATCATCCTGATTCTGCTTCTGCTGGCGGGATTGGCGCCCGGCGGGGTCTGGGCGGGGGAGTTCTCTCTGGCCCGTTTCAACGACCGGCTCGCCGACGCCGGGATCGATTACCGGGGTTTTCTCGATCTGCGGGGCGGCTGGCGGGTCCGGGAACCGGTCGACGAACGCCATACTTCGCTCGGGGAAGCCCGTCTGCAGCTCGATATCGATTACGATCTCGGCTGGGTGGTCGGAAAATTCAAGGGGGACCTCTTTGCCGACGCCGTGGAGAGAAGCAGCGGGGGCACGATCCGCGAGGCCTATTTGCTTGGCTCTCCGCTCGATTTTGCCGATCTCAAGGTCGGCCGCCAGGTTCTGACCTGGGGGACCGGCGATCTGCTTTTTATCAACGATCTTTTTCCCAAGGACTGGAAATCTTTTTTCACCGGTCGCGAGAACGAGTATCTCAAAGCTCCGGCCGAAGCCGCCCGTTTGAGTCTCTTTTTCGATGTTGTCAATATCGATCTCGTCTACATGCCCCGTTTCAACCCTTCCGAATACATCAACGGCCAGCGTCTTTCATATTGGTCGCCGCTTTCCGGCGACACCGTGGGGCGGGATCATGGGCTGCGCGATCATGGTCGGAACAGCTGGTTTTCCGAAGATGAGGTCGCCGTTCGTCTCTTTCGCAACTTTTCCGGTCTCGAGGCCGCGTTCTATTTCTATGACGGCTACTGGAAAACCCCGGAAGGGATGAAGGCTGATGGTCGGGTCTATTTCCCCAGGTTGCGGAGTTTCGGTTTCAGCTTGCGTCGCGACCTTTTCGGCGGTCTCGCCAATCTCGAGGCCGGCTGGTACGATTCCCGCGACGATCGGGATGGTGACGATCCCATGGTGCGGAATTCGGAATGGCGTTTCCTGGTGGGTTTCGAACATGAGCTGGGTGATGATTTCACCGGCTCGCTGCAGTACTATCTCGAGGTGATCCAGGATTACGACGATTACCGCGACAGCCTGCCCCCGGGCATGGAGAAACGGGACGAATACCGCCATCTTCTGACCCTGCGCCTGACCCGGCTGCTGCTGCGGCAAAATCTCATCCTTTCACTTTTCGCCTACTATTCGCCCTCGGACAATGACGCTTACCTGCGGCCCCAGATAAGCTACAAGCTTACCGACAACTGGCTCATCTTCGCCGGCGGCAACCTCTTCTACGGAGCCGAAGATTACACCTTTTTCGGCCAGTTCGAAAGCAACAGCAACCTCTACGGCGGCCTGCGCTACAATTTCTGACCCTGATGCACGTGGCTTCAAACGTGGCCGGAGGAAAGATTTCCCTTTTCTGACTGTTTTTGTTAGAATAAGGAGAATATCTGTCGGGAAAGGAGTGTCAGGATGACGATTGTTACAAATATCACCAGGCTTGCAGGTTTCACTCCGTTGCTGAAAGTCGATTTTCTCTCGGCTGAAAGCGGGGCCGAGATTGTCGCCAAGCTGGAATCGTTCAACCCCATGTCGAGTGTCAAGGACCGGATCGCCCGGGCCATGATCGACGATGCCGAGGCCGAAGGGAAACTGGGGCCCGGCGGCCTGATTATCGAAGCGACCAGCGGCAATACCGGGATTGGTCTGGCCTGGGTCGCGGCGAGCCGCGGTTATCGTCTGGTTCTGACCATGCCGGAGACCATGAGTCTGGAACGACGCCGTTTGCTGAGAGCGTTGGGGGCGGAGCTGGTTCTGACTCCGGGCAGTGCCGGAATGAAGGGTGCCCTGGCCGAGGCGGAAAGGATCCACCGGGAGAATCCCGGCAGTTTCATGCCGGCCCAGTTCGATAATCCCGCCAATCCCGAAATTCACCGCCGGACCACGGCCCGGGAGATTTGGGAAGCCAGCGGCGGAAAGATCGATATTCTGGTCGCCGGAGTTGGTACTGGGGGCACGGTTACCGGTTGCGCCCTGGGTTTGCGGGAGTACCATCCCGGGATCAGGGTGGTGGCCGTGGAGCCGGCCGAATCGGCGGTTTTGTCGGGAGAGATGCCCGGGCCGCATGGTATCCAGGGCATCGGGGCTGGTTTCGTGCCGGCGGTTTTGCGGCGTGATCTGCTGGACGAGGTGGTTGCGGTCAGTACCGATCGGGCTGTAGCCCGGGCCCGGCAGCTGGCGGCCGCCGGCATTTTTTCGGGGATCTCCTCCGGGGCCGCGGCTGAAGCCGCCGTCATGGTCGGTCGCCGGCCGGAAAACCAAGGCCGGATGATCGTGGCGATCTTTCCCGATTCCGGAGAGCGCTATCTCAGTACGGAGGTTTTCTCCAGCGATTGATCCGTTATTTCACAGCCCGCTGTCTTTTTCCGCGTTCTTCGCGGTATCGTGTGAGCCCAATGCGGGGATGATACCCCCGCAACCTAACCGGGCTCGGTCCGCACCCAAAGGGCTTTTTTAACGGTCGCAAATAACCTGATGGCACTGATGCGGGAACAGGCCCCGCAACTCAAGCAAGACCTTCCCGGCCCGCAAATAAGTACTCTTATCAGAACATTTTCTGCTGATTATTTCTTGTTTTTTGGTGCAGAAAATGAGCGGTAGGTACTAATGCGAGATCAGCGGCAGGTCGTGCGCGAATGAGAATTCGGGATCGGTGTTGCTGTTGTGGCAGGCGGTACAGGTTTTTTTGTCGATTTTCAGGCCGTAGTTGAGTTTGGGATCTTTGATATGATCCTGGGCCGGGCCGTGGCACTCTTCGCACTGGACATTGAAGAGGTTGGGGGTTGAGGCCGGTGACTGGAAACCCTTCTTGTTGTGCTGCCGGCTTCCGGTAACGTGGCAGGGCAGACAATCGGGACAGTAATCCTTGCATTTCTTCTGCAGGCTGGCATAGGCCCGGGCGTGCCGGGTGGTTTGCCAGGAAGCGGTGATCTTGGGATGGCAGGTGCCGCAGGCCTGGTTGCCGACGTAATTTATCCCGGCCGCTTTTTCATTGAGCGTCTCTTCTTCCTGTTTTTCCTTCTTGATATAGTGCTTCCGCAGCCATTGCTCATATTCGTCCACCAGTTTGGCTACCTTGGGATCGGCCTTGAAGGTGCTTTTTTCGACCTTGACGAGCTTGAGGCGGGTCGGGCTATTGCTAGAAAAATTCCAGTCGAGATAGCCTACGGTTTTACCGTGGTTGTTGTTTTTGACCAGGCAGCAGCCCTTGATCAGCTCGATTTTTCGGAAAACTCCCCTCTGGGTGGCCAGCACGGCGATATTCAGCCCCGCGACCCGGCGGATGATATTGCGGGCCTTGTTGTCGGAGAAGTGGAGTACGGCGATGGCCAGGTCATGGGGTGTCTTCAGGGCCTTGTTCAAGGCCGCAATCGGGTCTGAAGCCTTGAGCCCGTGGATCGCCTTCTTCTCGAACTTGGGGTCGAAGATCGAAGTGACCAGGATCTTCTTGTGATTGACGGTGAACAACCGGCTGGGTTCGATGCCCGGGGCGGGGTAGGCCAGATTGGCGCAGATGATGGCGCTTTTCTTCGTATATTCGTGCAACTTGTTGATCATCTCACGGCCGTAGATCAACTCCTGGACCCCGGGTGTGAAGACCTCGACGCCGATCATGTCGTAACCTTTCAGGGCGGTCTGCAGAACCCGGTATTTGATTTCGAAATCGACCTTGGTCGTGGTGCGAGTCAGGTTGCCGCTGTTGATCGTCAAGGTTCGGTCGGCCCCGACCTCCTGGCGCAACGTGTCGATCGCGGTTTTTTGACGGGCTAAACCGCCCGCCTGCTTCTTGTGTCAACCGCAGAGTTTGACATAGCCGGAGAGAGAGCCTATAAAGATCAGGCGAAAATCCGGGTCCGCCGCCCGGCTGCGGGAGGCGGGAAAGAGGCTGAGAAAGAAGATGAACAGGAATACAGGAAGCGGAAATTTTATTTTCATGATGGCAGCTTGGCTAAGAGACTGGGGAAGAATTTTTAGACGGGTTTTATCCTATCTGAATTACTGATGGTTTTCAAGTACAAATTACCCGTACCGATTGGTCGGATATGATAATAAAGTGGAAAAAATAGTTGTCAAAGGGGCCCGGGAACACAATCTCAAGAATATCGGCCTGGAAATCCCCCGCCACCGTCTGGTGGTGATTACCGGTTTGAGCGGCTCGGGGAAATCCTCCCTGGCTTTCGATACTATCTATGCCGAGGGGCAGCGGCGTTATGTCGAATCGCTGTCGGCCTATGCCCGGCAGTTCCTGCAGCTCATGGAAAAGCCCGATGTCGACGAGATCAGCGGGCTTTCGCCGGCCATATCGATCGAACAGAAGAAGGTTTCCCATAACCCGCGTTCGACGGTAGGGACGGTTACCGAGATCTATGATTACCTGCGTCTGCTGTTCGCCCGGGTCGGGGTGCCGCACTGTATCGAATGCGACCGGCCCATCACCTCCCAGACCGTGGACCAGGCCGCCGATGCCGTCGAGAAACTGGGAGATGGTACCCGTCTGCTGATCATGGCGCCTCTGGTGCGCCGGCGTAAAGGCGAGTTCCAGAAGCTTTTCCGCGGGCTTCTGAGCGAGGGGTTTCTCCGGGTCGAAGTCGATGGCGAGATCTTTCGGCTCGATGACCCGCCGGAGCCCGACCGGCAGCGCTATC
>JAADEO010000136.1 GCA_013153415.1 Deltaproteobacteria bacterium | reverse complement strand
AGCTCCAGAACCATGCGCCGGGCTTTGACCGCGGCCTCCGACTCGGTCTCGACGACCAGCGGCCGGGTGATCGGGTAGTTGCAGGAGGTGGTGACCTGCGAGCGGTCGCCGTCGATGATCTCGACCAGACAGAGACGACAGGCGCCGTAAGGCTCTAACAGCTCGTGGTTGCAGAGGGTCGGGATCTTGATATTGAGGGCCGCGGCCGCTTTCAGGATCGTGGTGCCCCGCTCGACCTCGGTTTTGATACCGTTGATAGTCAGTTCAATCATTTCTCATCCCCCTTGCTCAAGGCCTGACAGACTCCGGCCGGGCACACTTTATCATTGATATGGGCCAGGTACTCGTCCCGGAACCAGCGCAGGGTACTCAAAACCGGGTTCGGCGCGGTCTTGCCGAGACCGCACATCGAGGCCTGCTGGATGACCGGGGCCATCTCCTCCAAAAGCTCGAGATCGGCCAGCGTACCCTCGCCTTTGGTAATCTTGTCGAGGATTTCGTACATTCTTCTCAGGCCCTCGCGGCAGGTCGTGCACTTGCCGCACGACTCTTCCTTGAGAAAGCCGATGAAATATTTGGCGACATCGACCATGCAGGTCTGATCGTCCATGACGATCATGCCGCCCGAACCCATCATCGAACCCAACCGGGTCAACTCGTCGAAATCGACCGGGGCGTTGAGTTCCGAGGCGGGAATGCAGCCGCCCGAGGGACCGCCGGTCTGGACCGCCTTGAAGCTGCGCCCCTTGGGAATACCGCCGCCGATCTCGAAGATGATCTTGCGCAGGCTGACTCCCATCGGCACCTCGACTAGGCCGGTATTGCGGACCTTGCCGACGAGGCTGAAGATCTTGGTGCCGCGGCCGCCGGCAGAACCGATGCCTTTGTACCAGTCGGCCCCGCGCTTGATGATCAGGGGCACGTTGGCCCAGGTCTCGACGTTGTTCAGAACCGTTGGCTTGCCCCAGAGACCGCTTTCGGCCATGTGGATATGCTTGGCCCGGGGCTCGCCGACCTCGCCCTCGATCGAGGCGATCAGAGCACTCGATTCGCCGCAGACGAAAGCCCCGCCGCCCTTGCTGATATGGAGATCAAAGCTGAAACCCGAACCGAGAATATTATCCCCGAGCAGGCCCAGAGCCCGGGCGCTCTCGATGGCGATGCCGAGGTTTTTGACGGCCTGAGGATACTCGTTACGAACGTAGACGTAGCCCTGGTCGGCACCGATCGTGTAGGCCCCGATCAGCATCCCCTCGATGATCGCGTGAGGATTGCCTTCAAGCAGACTGCGATCCATGTAGGCTCCGGGATCGCCTTCGTCGGCGTTGCAGATCACGTATTTGCTTTCGCCGGCCGCCGCCTTGGCCGACTCCCACTTGCGCCCGGTCGGGAAACCGCCGCCGCCGCGACCGCGCAGCTCCGACTTCTTGATCTCGTCGAGCACCGCTTCGGGGCTGAGGCCGCCGAGCACCTTCTCCAGGGCCTGGTAACCGCCGATGGCGAGATAGTCCTCGATGCTGGTCGGGTCGATATAGCCGTTGTCGCCGAAAACCAGGCGCTCCTGCAGACCGTAGAAAGGCACATCCTTTTCCAGCTTGACCCGCTCCTTGCGCTCGGGATCGAAATAGAGCAGCTTGTCGATGACCTCGCCCTTGGCGATGGTCTTGCTGATGATCTCTGCGACATGCTTCTCCTTGACCCGCTGGTAGAGAATACCCTCGGGCCGGATTACGGCCAGCGGTCCCTTTTCACAGTAGCCGTGGCAGCCGGTGGTTTTGACCTCGACCTTGTCACCCAACCCGGCCGCGTCGAGTTCGCGGCGCAGACCGTCAACGATCTTGTCGCAGCCGTGGGCCTGGCAGCCGGTACCGGTGCAGACCGCGATCATCGTCCGCTCGGGGTCACGGGCAGCCTGACACTCTTTTCGGTAATCCGCCAGCGCGGTACAGTTCTCTAATCTTTTCATTTCCGTATCCTTTTCGACCTAACGAAACTGCTGCAGCAGCTCCGGCACTTTTTCGGGTTCGAGTTCGCCGTAGTACTCCTCGTCGATCACCGCCACCGGCCCCAGGGCGCAGGCCCCGACGCAGTTGACGGTCTCCAGGGAGAACTTGAGGTCGGCGGTGGTGCCGCCGTTGGCGATTCCGAGCTCGCCGGCCATCGCCTCGAGCACCCGGTCGGCCCCGCGCACGTGACAGGCGGTGCCGAGACAGAGACTGATCATGTGCTCACCCTTGGGCTCGAGGTTGAAAGCCTTGAAGAAGGTGGCGATGCGATAGACTTTGCTCACCGGAATCTGCAAAACCGCAGCCAGGGCTTCGAGCTCGGGCCGGGGCAGGTAACGGTTCTTATTGCGTTTCTGGATCTCCTGCAGCATGGCAATAAGATGGGCGGGATTGTTGTCGTAGAGGGCTGCGACCTCCTGGCTTAGCTTTTCTGCACTCATACCTGACTCCCTTAATCGAGCTCCAGCTCGCTCATTTTTACTTTTTTCAGAAGGCGCTCGTAGGATTTGTCGACCTGCTCCTGAATCTGATTGATCTGGGCCTCATTGAGATGACGAAAACGCCCTTGGGGCTTGAGGTAGTCGATCACCGGGCGATGTTTCTTGTGGGTCACGGTCATCCGATACTCGCCGTTTTCGATCTCGTAGAGCGGAAAGACTTTGCTCTCGACCGCGATGCGACCGATGCTGACAGCCAGGTTCGGTGCCATGCGCCAGCCGGTGGGACAAGGCACGAAACAGTGGATGTAGGCCGGTCCCGGGGTTTCAGCCGCCTTCTTGACCTTGTTCATCAGATCGAAAGGATAGCTCGGCGAGGCCGTGGCAACGTAGGGGATGTTGTGGGCTGCGGCGATCTCGACGATATTCTTTTTCATCGTGTGCTGGCCCAAGGGATCTGCCTTGCCGGCCGGCGAGGTCGTGGTCGTAGCCCCGTAGGGGGTCGAACTTGAACGCTGGATACCGGTGTTCATGTAGGCCTCGTTGTCATAACAGATGTAGATCATGTCGTGGCCCCGCTCCAAGGCCCCGGAAAGGGCCTGGAGACCGATATCGACGGTACCGCCGTCACCGGCCTGGGCGACGATCGTGATCTTGCGGTCGACCGGATAGCGCCCCTTGCGCTGCAGAACCTTGACCGCGGCCTCGACCCCGGAGGCGACGGCGGCCGCGTTTTCGAAGGCGACATGGATCCAGGGCACTTTCCAGGCGGAATGGGGATAGGACGAGGTCACGATTTCGAGGCAACCGGTGGCGTTGGCGATGATGTAGTCATGGCCCAGGGTCTTGGCCACGAGACGAACCGCCAAAAGCTCGGCACAGCCCTGACAGGCGCGATGGCCGCCGGCCAGAAACTCCTGCTGGGGCGCCAGCTTGGCGGCAAAAACGTTCAGATTTTCCATTATTCCCGCACTCCTATCATCTTGTATTGATGGTTTTCATTGCTTTCGGCCATGCTTTCAGCCTGATCGACTATCGAGATGAAATCTGCGATCGTAATATCGCGCCCCCCGAGACCGGCGATGAAGCTGGCGATATAGGGCGCCCCGTCGACCCCGTACAGGGTGGAACGCACCTCGCTGGCCACCGGTCCCCCGGGGCTGCCGAACGAAACCGCCCGATCCAGTACCGCCAGGGTCTTGCAGCCGGTCACCGCCTTGAGCAGGTCTGCGCTCGGAAAAGGCCGCCAAAGGCGCAGGCGCACCAGGCCGACAGAACGTTTCTCCACATCCTGGAGCCGGTCGATCGCTTCCATCGCGGTTTCGCTGACGCTGCCCATGGTCAGGAGCAGGGTTTCGGCCCCTTCGGCCCGGTAACTCTCAACCACCTGGTAATGGCGACCGAATTTTTCACCGAATTCCCGGAAAACCTCTTTGACCACCGCCTCGGAGTTTTTCAAAACCTCGTCCTGGCACTTCTTGGCCTCGGCGTACACTTCCGGGATGCCGACCATACCCATGCTCACCGGCTGGTCGGGATTGAGTTGGACCGCCGGCTTGTACTCCGGCAGAAAGGCATCGACCTCTTGCTGGTCGATGAACTCGTGCGGTTCGATGACATGGCTCAAGGTAAAACCATCGATATTGACACTGATCGGCAACAACACCCGGTGATCTTCGGCAATCTTGAAGGACTGCAGGGTGAGATCGTAAGCCTCCTGACCGTTCTCGGCAAAGATCGCGATCCAACCGGTATCCCGGGCCCCCATGATGTCACTGTGATCGTTCCAGATGCTGATCGGTCCCGACAGGGCCCGATTGGCGATGGTCATGACGATCGGCAGCCGCAGGGCCGGAATAATATAGAGAATTTCATTCATCAGGGCCAGGCCCTGGGAACTGGTCGCAGTATAGGTCCGGGCTCCGGCGGCAGCAGTCCCGGCACAGACGCTCATCGCCGAATGCTCCGATTCTACCGGAATGAAGGCGGCATCAAGTTCGGCGTCGGCCACCAGTTCGGAAAGATGTTCAACAATGTGGGTCTGGGGAGTGATCGGATAGGCGGCAATGGCATCGACTTTTGCCTGTTTGACCGCCTCGCTGATCGCCAGCGAAACCTCTATGCCAACTCGTTTAGCCATTATTCCCCCTCCTCAACCATGCTGATGCAACCGGTCCAGCACTCGGTCGCGCAGATTCCGCAACCCTTGCAATGCTCGAGATCGAAATCGTAGGTACCGTCGGCGGCCAACACGATCGCCCCTTCGGGACAGACCAGGTAACAGACCCCGCACTTGATACATTTGCTCTTGTCGGTTTCCGGCCGCTGCGAACGCCAGTCGCCGGTCCGGTACTCGGCCGCGCAACCAGGCTCGGTCACCATGAAACCCAGCGGGTATTCGTGCCAAGCCATTTCGTTGAATTTTTTCGCCACCTTGTTTCTCCTTTATCTTCAACTAGCCGCCGGTTCTTGATATCCGGCCGGCAAAACCATCAGATGAAATCGATTTCGGTCTCTTCATAGGCCCGTTTCAGGGCCCGGATGTTCTTGGCCGCAATGCGCCCGAAACGATGCTCGAGGGGACCGACCAGGGAGTCGACCGCAACCAGCGGCCGGGCCTTGACCGCAGCCCCCAACATCGTCGTATTGGTGATCGGCAGACCGAGCTCCTCCAAAGCGATATGCGTGGCATCGACCCGGGCAAGATCGGTTTTGAAACCATACTCCCGACGCAGCTCGGCAATCGATTTGGCACTGTTGATCACCAGCATGCCGTCCGCCTTCAGCCCCTCCTCGACATCGACGATCGACAATACCGAGGGATCGAGGACCAGGACCACGTCCGGAGTATAGACTTTGGTCCGATTACGGATCTTCTCTTCGCTGACCCGGGCGAAGGCGATTACCGGGGCTCCGCGCCGCTCCGGACCAAAACTGGGAAAAGCCTGGGCGAACTTACCTTCGTTGATCGCGGCAATCGCCAGCATCTCGGCTGAAGTTACACCACCCTGGCCACCCCGGCCATGTACTCTGACTTCAATCATCGAACTGTCTCCTCATCACAATTCAGCACGGTGATCTCCACCGTTTGACCTGCAGATTTGACCTCTTGCGAGACCGCAGGGAACTCATTTTGCGGTACCGAAAGCCAGTGTCTGCAGGCTCCCTGTATACAGCTTGATATATACTGCACACTGTATACAATAAGAAAAAACAAAAGTGAAGTTAATATTTTAAAAAATCACGTTAATTAATAAAATTTAATTGGAGAGAAAAAACTTTCCCGAAATTATTAGAGAGTTCCGCGCCCGTCCAGAGACCTGCAGATGGTCACCGGATCCATGTATTCGAGGTCGGCGCCGACCGGCAGTCCGCAGGCCGGGCGACTGAGACGGACTCCCAGAGGATGCAGGTTTTCCCGCAGAAGAAGGGCGGTCGAATTACCTTCGACCGTGGGGTTGGTAGCCAGGATCACCTCTTCGATCCTGGCGTCCGTAACTATCTCCTTGAGTTTTTCGAGGCGCAGATCCTCGGGACCGACCCCCTGCAACGGAGCCAAGGTTCCATGCAGAACGAAATAGCGTCCCCGGAAGGCTCCGCTGTTTTCGATCGCCACCAGATCGGCGGGATATTCGACCACGCAGAGCAGATGCCGGTCCCGACTTTCATCCCGGCACAGGGGACAGGGGTCGATTTCCGTCAGATTCTGGCAGAATGAGCAGAGTACCAGCCTTTCCCGGATATCAAGAATGGCGGCCGCCAGGGATTCCAGATCGGCAGACGGCTGCCGCACCAGATGAAAGGCCAGCCGGGCCGCAGTTTTAGGCCCAACTCCGGGCAGTTTACGGAGTTGGGCCATCAAAGCTTCCAACGCATCGGGATAGCTTTTCATAGGTTAAAAACTACCCCTTCTGCGACAGTTCGGTGAGTACCCCTTTCGAGGTTTTGGGATGGATAAAGGCGATCTTGGCACCGTGAGCGCCGACCCGGGGCTGTTCATCGACCAGTCGGGCCCCCTGTTCCTTGAGCCGGGCCAGCTCGGCCTCGATATCGTCGGTGGCATAGCAGATATGGTGAATGCCCTCGCCCTTCTTTTCGAGATGTTTGGCCACCGCCGAATCGGGACTGGTCGGGCAGACCAGTTCGATGTGGGTTTCGCCAATGGCGAAGAAAGCGACCTTGACCTTCTGGTCAGCAACCTCTTCGATCCCATGAAACTCCATGCCCAGCATTTCTTTGTAGAATTTGGCGGTTTCATCGATATCCTTGACCGCTATTCCGATATGATCAATCTTCTTCAGCATTTTTTTCCTCCTGGATTCTGATACCGAGTTCGGTAAAAAGCTCCTCCACCCCATCCATCGGGGTCTCTTGCTTGGCAGCCACCCGGCTGACGACATCGTTATAGGCCTCCAGCCCCTGGGCCCGCTCCATGATCATATCATAGATATAGGCTCTGAGCTCGTTTTCAGCTTTCTGGCGCCGCTTCTTCTCGATCAGACCCGACTCCTCGACCCGTTTGCCGTGCGCGAAGATCCCGGCCACCAATTCGTCGATACCGACATCGTCGGTGGCCACGGTGCGGAAAATCTCGGGCTTGACTTCATCCTTGATCATGTCGAGCATCGCCTTGAGCTCGCTCAAGAGTTTGTCGGCCCCGTCGCGATCGGCCTTGTTGACCGCGAAAACATCGGCGATCTCCATGACCCCGGCTTTCGAGATCTGCACGGAATCCCCGAGCCCCGGAACCATGACCACCACCGTGGTCTGGGCGATGCGGACGATATCGACCTCGTCCTGACCGACACCGACCGTCTCGATGATGATGACATCCTTGCCGGCGGCATCGAAAAGGTGAATGACATCCACGGTGTTCTTGGCCAGCCCCCCGAGATGACTGCGGGTCGCCATGCTGCGGATGAAAACCCCGTCATCGAGGGCATGCTGCTGCATGCGAATCCGGTCGCCGAGAATCGCACCGCCGGAAAAGGGGCTCGAGGGGTCGACCGCGATTACCGCGACACTCTTGCCTTCCCGGCGCAGGTGGGCGATGATCTTGTCGGTCAGCGTGCTTTTCCCGGCCCCCGGAGGGCCGGTAATCCCAAGCAGGTAAGCGTGCCCGGTTTTAGGGTAGATGCTCTTGAGAATCTCCCGTTTGCCGGGCAGGTCGTTTTCAACAATGGTGATCGCCTTGGCCAGGGAACGTACCTTGCCGGCTAAAAGTCCGGCGACTAGATCTTCCAACCTCTTAAACCTTTCTTCTACGCCGTTTTGACGTTGTTGCGAATGAATTCGATGGTCTCTTCGGTTGAAGCACCGGGCAGGAAGATCTCGGCGATCCCCGCTGCTTTCAATCCAGGAATATCCTCGTCGGGAATGATGCCGCCGCCGAAGACCAGGACATCGTCGGCCCCCTTCTCCTTGAGCAGGTCGACAACCTTGGGAAAAAGCTTGTTATGAGCCCCGGAGAGACAACTCAGACCGATACTGTCGACATCCTCCTGGATGGCGGTAGCGACGATCTGTTCCGGAGTCTGGCGGATCCCGGTGTAAATAACCTCCATACCGGCGTCCCGCAACGCCCTCGAAACCACCTTGGCTCCGCGATCATGTCCATCCAACCCGGGCTTGGCAATCAAAACCTTGATTTTTTTACTCATATTCTACTCCGTAAAGGGTGCAGGGTAAAAGGTACAGGCTATAGAGCTGGAAATTTCAGGAAAAAACTAGCCCTCGACATATTCGCCGAAAACCTCGCGCATCACGCCGCAGATTTCACCCAATGTAGCATAAGTGCGCACCGCGCCCAGGATCGGCGGCAACAGGTTGGCACCATCCTCGGCCACCTGTTTGAGCTCCTTGAGCGCTTTGTCGACCGCCGCCTGGTCGCGACCGGCCTTCATCGCCGCCAGGTTGTTACGCTGCTCGATCTCCATTTCGGGCTTGATCCGCAGCAGGTTGGCAGGCGGCGCTTCCTCGATCGTGAACTTGTTGACTCCGACAATCACCTGTTCACCGCTTTCGACCGATTTCTGGTAGGCGTAGGCGCTGTCGTTGATCTCCTGTTGGATATAACCGGCCTCGATGGCTTTGACGACGCCACCCATGGCATCGATCTTTTCGATATATTCGAGGGCCTTCTCCTCGATCTGGGTGGTCAGCGACTCAACCATGTAGGAGCCGGCCAAGGGATCGATGGTATCGGCGACGCCGCTCTCGTGGGCGATGATCTGCTGGGTCCTCAAAGCGATGCGCACCGAATCCTCGGTCGGCAGGCAGAGAGCCTCGTCCCGGGAGTTGGTATGCAACGAGTTGGTGCCGCCCAGAACT
>JAADEO010000173.1 GCA_013153415.1 Deltaproteobacteria bacterium | reverse complement strand
TGCAGGATATAGCGATCGATCTCCTCGAGCTGATCATATTCGAGAACATCCCGGGAGGGTACGAAGTCGCTGAGGTTGCCGAGCAGGAAACGGAAGGTATTGCGAATCCGGCGGTAGGCTTCGACCAGACGGGCCAGGATCTCGTCTGAGATCCGGATATCGTCACGGTAATCCTGAGCCGCGACCCAAAGCCGCAGGATCTCGGCTCCGTAGCGTTTGATCACCTTCTCGGGAGCCACCACGTTGCCGAACGACTTGGACATCTTCTTGCCCTTGCCGTCGACCACGAAACCGTGAGTCAGGACCGATTTATAGGGGGCTTTGCCGGTAACCCCGACAGCCGCCAGCAGGGAACTGTGAAACCAGCCCCGGTGCTGGTCGCTGCCCTCGAGGTACATGTCGGCCGGGACCCCGCCGAGATAGTCGCGGTTCTGCAGAACTGCGGCGAAGCTGACCCCGGAATCGAACCAGACATCGAGGATATCGCTCTCCTTGCGAAAATCCGTCCCACCGCAACTCTCGCACTTGAAACCCTCGGGCAGAAAATAGGCGGCATCCTTCTCGAACCAGATATCGGCCCCGTGCGCGGTGAACTCGTCGGCAACCCGGTTCATCAGACTTTCATCCATATGCAGCCGACCGCACTGCTGGCAATAGAAGACGGTGATCGGCACGCCCCAGATACGCTGGCGGGAAACACACCAGTCGGGCCGATTTTCGATCATCCCGTAGATCCGCTCCCGACCCCAGGAGGGTATCCATTTGACATTGTTGATCTCTTCCAGAGCCTTGCGGCGCAACCCGTTTTTCTCCATCGAAATGAACCACTGCTCGGTCGAGCGGAAAATAATCGGTTTTTTGCAGCGCCAACAATGAGGATAGGAGTGGGAAAGCGGTTTTTCCGCCACCAGTTTGCCGAATTCTTTAAGTTTTTCGATTACCTTGGGATTGGCGGCGAAAACGAACTGACCGGCGAAGAATTCGACCTCATCGGTAAAACAACCGGCATCGTCGACCGGAGCATAGACCTCGAGTCCGTATTCAAGGCCGATCTCATAGTCCTCCTGGCCATGACCCGGAGCTGTATGAACACAGCCGGTTCCGGCTTCGAGAGTGACATGATCCCCGAGAATCACCAGCGACTGCCGGTCGTAAAGGGGGTGACGACAATGTCGTTTTTCCAAGTCGGCGGCCGCAATCCGTCCTAAAACCGCAACCTCTTCGAGACCAGCTTCGGTGATGAAATTTTCATACAGCCCTTCGGCGACAATCAATACCCCGATCTCGGTCTCAAGGGCGACATATTCGAAATCGGGATGCAGACAGACCGCCAGGTTGGCCGGAATCGTCCACGGAGTGGTCGTCCAGATCACCAGGGAAACCTCTTTTCCCTCAAGAAAAGGGTATTTTTCTCCCAGATCGTCGACCAGGGTGAACTTGACATAGATCGAAGGCGATTTCTCGTCCTCGTACTCGACCTCGGCTTCGGCCAGGGCAGTACCGCAGGGGGCGCACCAGTAGATCGGCTTCTTGCTTTTGAAGAGGCTGCCGTCAGCGGCGAACTTGCTCAGAGCCCTGACAATGGCCCCTTCGTAAGGGTAGTTCATGGTCAGATAGGGACGCTCCCACTCGCCAAAAACCCCGAGCCGTTCAAACTCCTCGCGTTGGATAGCGATAAACTTCTCGGCATAACGGCGACAGGCCCGACGAATCTCCCCCTGGCTCATACCGGCCTTCTTCTTGCCAAGATTCTTATCGACCTGATGTTCGATCGGCAGGCCGTGGCAATCCCAGCCCGGCACATAGTGACAGAGACGACCGGACATGCTTTTCGACTTGATAATAATATCCTTGAGAATCTTGTTGAGCGCGTGGCCCATGTGGAGATGACCATTGGCATAGGGGGGACCATCATGGAGAATGAAAGTCGGATCCTCGCTGTGAGCGGCCAGCACCGCCTCGTAGATCTTTTCTTCCTGCCAGCGACGGATGGTCTCCGGCTCGCGCTGAGGCAGATTGGCCCGCATCGGGAAACGGGTTTGCGGTAGGTTGAGAGTATCTTTATATTCCATGATCAACAGACTCCTCGACAAAATCAGCTCAGGACCGGAGCAAAAAGAGACAACGCAAAAGAGCTGCTTGCCTCATGGCAAGCAGCTCTTTTGATATCAATGGCGGGAGCGACGAGACTCGAACTCGCGGCCTCCGGCGTGACAGGCCGGCGTTATAACCAACTTAACTACGCCCCCGAAAAAAAACAAGCGCGATAGGCGGAACAGGGCTTGAACCTGTGACCCCCGGCTTGTAAGGCCGGTGCTCTCCCAACTGAGCTACCCGCCCACAAACACGTGATCTTAATTCAAGCTATCCTTCAAAGCCTTGCCAGGCTTGAATTTAGGAACATTGCTCGCAGCTATGTCAATGCTCTCACCGGTTCTCGGATTACGGCCGGTGCGGGCCGGACGTTCGACAGCATAGAAGGTCCCAAAGCCAACCAAAGTAACCTTCTCACCTTTACCCAGCTCTTCCTTTACAACATCAATAAAAGCCTTGAGAACTTTTTCCGAAGCAGCCTTGGGAACATCAGCTTTAGCAGCGATAGCATCAATCATTTCAGCTTTGGTCATTGGATCCCCTCCCCATCAAAAGTCAATTACTTAAAGAATGCGCCCTTATAGCAAAACAGCCAGAGCCCGTCAAGCAAAAAGCGTTATTTTACGCGCTTTCCGCCTCATTTTCCGATTTATCTTCATTCTCGAAGAGATAGAGTGGCTGGGCGCCGCTGACGATCACCTCTTCTTCGATAACACATTTCACGGCATTGCTATCCGGCAACTCATACATTACCGAATTCATTATACTTTCCAGAATAGAGCGCAATCCCCGGGCACCGGTTTTCTGCTCCATCGCCAGTTGCGCCACTTTTTCCAGGGCGGCCTCGGTGAATTCGAGCTCGACCTCGTCCATCTGGAAAAGCTTGCGGTACTGCTTGACCAGGGCGTTGCGGGGAGCGGTGAGGATCTTGACCAGCGACTCCTGATCGAGTTCACCGAGACTGGCGATCACCGGCAGGCGGCCGACGAACTCGGGAATCAACCCGTATTTCAGAAGATCAGCCGGCGTGATATCCTCGGCCGGAACCACGCTTGCGCCGGGCTTATCCTCACCGGGCACCTTGAAACCAAGCACGTTGCCCCGCAGACGGCGTTGGACTATCTCATCAAGACCGTTGAAGGCACCGCCGCAGATGAAGAGGATATCCCGGGTATCGAGTTTGATGAACTCCTGCTGAGGATGCTTGCGTCCCCCCTTGGGCGGTACGTTGGCGACCGTACCCTCAAGGATCTTCAGCAGCGCCTGCTGCACCCCCTCGCCGGAAACATCCCGGGTGATCGAAGGACTGTCGCCCTTGCGGGCGATCTTGTCGATCTCATCGATGTAGATGATCCCCC
The DNA here is from genome assembly GCA_013153415.1 of Deltaproteobacteria bacterium. Lineage (GTDB taxonomy): Bacteria > Desulfobacterota > Anaeroferrophillalia > Anaeroferrophillales > Tharpellaceae > JAADEO01. Next base: position 5,348 of record JAADEO010000173.1, on the reverse strand, counting down.
GGGAGGCCTGCTCGACATCGTAATCGGCCGCCTGCAGCAGAGACACCAGGATATTCTCGACATCCTCGCCGACATAGCCGGCTTCGGTCAGGTTGGTGGCATCGGCGATCGTGAACGGGACTTTGAGGATCCGGGCCAAGGTCTGGGCCAGCAGGGTTTTGCCGGAACCGGTGGGGCCGACCAACAGAATGTTGCTTTTCTGCAGCTCGACATCGTCATCACTACTGAGCCCCCGGGAAGCGATCCTTTTATAGTGGTTGTAGACCGCGACCGCGAGCTTGCGTTTGGCCTCATCCTGGCCAATGATATATTCGTCCAGACTCTCCTTGATGACCCGCGGTGGCACCAGGGTCTTCCTGAGATCGGCCAGGGTCTCCCGCTCGGTCTCACCGACGATAATACCGTTGCAGAGATCGATGCACTCGTTGCAGATGAAGACGGAAGGACCGGCGATCAGCTTCTTGACGCTGTTCTGGTCCTTGCCGCAGAATGAACACCGCAACATGTCGTGATCCTTTTTCCGCGCCATCTTCAGTCCTCCTCCGCCGATCGACGGCTGCTGATAATCTCATCGATGACCCCGTACTCGAGAGCCTGTTCGCTGGACATGAAAAAATCGCGGTCGGTATCCTTCTGCAGCTGTTCCAGTTCACGGCCGGTATGCTGCTGCAGGATCTCGTTGAGATCACGTTTGAGGCGCAGAATCTCGCGGGCGTGAATCTCGATATCGGTGGCCTGACCGGAAAAACCGCCCATCGGCTGGTGCAGCATAATCCGGGAATGGGGCAGGGCGTAACGTTTGCCGGCGGTTCCGGCCGCCAGCAGCAAAGCCCCCATGCTGGCCGCCTGGCCGACACAGATAGTGGTAATGTCGGGCTTGACGAACTGCATCGTATCGTAAATCGCCAGGCCGGCGGTAACCGCGCCACCGGGCGAATTGACATAGATATTGATATCCCGGTCGGGATCATCGGCCTCGAGAAAGAGAAGCTGGGCGATCACGGCATTGGCGACATTGTCGTCAATCGCGGTACCGAGAAAGATTATCCGGTCCCGCAAGAGGCGGGAATAGATATCGTAGGCCCGTTCCCCTCCCGGGCTCTGCTCCACCACCATCGGCAGAAAGCTCATAAACTCACCTCGAAATAAAACGGTTCAAAAATAGCTCTTCTATTCGGCTGCCTTGTCACTCTCTTGCGAAACTGAATCCGACTTGTCTTCGGCAGCCGCAGCCTCTCCCCGGTAGGATACCTTTTCCAGCAACCGGTCGATGGTCTTGTCGAGGATGACATCCCGCTGCAGCATACCCGTCAACTGGCTTTCACGACCTTTGAAACGCTCGAGGACCTCCTGCGGGTTCTGGCCGCTGCGCTGGATGAAACGCTGAAAAGCAGCACTGATTTCATCGGGGGAGCTCTCGATCTTCTCCTTGTCAGCCAGATATTCCAGGATCAAGGTGTTCTTCACCGTCTTGCGAGCATCTTCAGCCAGTTGCTTGCGGTTACTCTCGAGCATCTGCACCACCATCTCCTGGTCCAACCCTTGGGAAAGCAGCCGGGAACGCATGGCATTGGCGGCATTCTCTTCCTCCTCCTTGATCATGCATTCGGGCAGTTCGAAATCGACCTTGTCCCGCAGAGCGGCGAAGAGCTCCTCGGTATTCTTGCTTCGGGCCTCGGCCTCTTTGGTGGAGGTCAGATACTCGACCATCTTGGCCCGCAGATCGTCCAGGGTCTCCATCTCTCCACCGGAAATCTGGTTGGCCAGATCGTCGTCGAGCGGCGGCAGCACCCGCTCGCGGATCGATTTGACGGTCACGGTGAAAACCGCGGTCTTGCCGGCCAGATCCGGCTGGTGATAATCCTCGGGAAAGGTCGCCTCGAGATCATAGCTTTTGCCGCTTTCGAGCCCGGCCAGCTGTTTTTCGAGCTCGGGAATGAAACGGCCGCTGCCGATCTCGATGGTGAAATCCTCGGCTTTGCCGCCTTCGAATTCCTCGCCGTCAATACGACCGACAAAGTCGATGACCAGAACGTCACCCTCGCGGGACGGGCGCTCATCGATGGTTTTGTACTCGGCCACGCTCTGGCGCAGTTTCTCCAGCTCCGCTTCGACTTCGCTCTCATCTACCTCGACCGGGTGTTTTTCGAGCTCAATGTCTTCGTAGGATTCGATTTCGAAACGGGGAGCGATTTCGATCACAGCTTTAAATGAAAGCTCGCTTTCATCTTCGGGAAAGGAGAGGTCTTCGATCTCGGGCTGGGCCAGGGGCACCAGGTCGTTATCGGTCAGGGCCTGACTGTAGGCCTCCTGCACGAGATCCTCCATCGCCTCGAGGCGAGCCTGCTCCCGGTAGAGGCGCTTGATGATATTCAGTGGTGCCTTGCCGGGGCGAAAGCCTTTGAGCTTGGCTTTTTTACGCAGGCGATTGTAGATTTTTTCGAGCTTTTGACTGATCTTTTCAGCCCCCACTTTGATGAGCAGCTCTTTTTTTACCGAACTGATGTCGTTTACAGTTACATCCATGGAAAACAAACCTCGGTTCCGGCAGGCTTGAGGCGCACCTCGCTGCTGCCCGTCGAACAATCAGATATCTAACAGAAAAACTCCGCCTCTCACCGGAGCCGATGGAGTCACCTCTGCCCCAGCAGGGCTAAACTGGAAATGGTGCGAGAGGGGGGACTTGAACCCCCACGGTTATACCGCTAGATCCTAAGTCTAGTGCGTCTGCCAATTCCGCCACCCTCGCATAGAAACCGCAATCGGACATGAACAAAAATGCCACTATCCGGCAGTGACATTTCCGCCTGAAATACAGGCTATACAACAAAAAGCGATTTACGGTCAACCGAAAACCAGGTTTTGAGGCCGGACCGTAAATCGCAAGCTGGAAGCAACCAGATCTGGAGGTTTAACCCTAGTGTCCCATGGTCAGGAAAACCCCGGCTGCAACCACGGTGCCGATCACCCCGGCAACATTCGGGCCCATGGCATGCATGAGCAGGAAATTACGGGGATCTTCTTCGGCCCCCATCTTCTGAACCACCCGGGCCGCCATCGGCACCGCCGAAACTCCGGCCGCCCCGATCATCGGGTTGATCTTCTCCTTGCTCAGGAGATTCATCAGCTTGGCCAGCAGAAGGCCGCCGACAGTGCTGAAGGAGAAGGCGACCAGGCCCATGCCGAAAACCATCAGGGCCTTGGGAGTCAGAAAAGCCTCGGCGCTCATGGTGCCGCCGACCGCGATTCCGAGAAAGATGGTGACGATATTCATCAATTCGTTCTGGGCCGCGCCGGTCAGACGTTCGACCACTCCGGACTCGCGGAAAAAGTTGCCGAGCATGAACATCGCCATCAGGGCCGCCGAAGCCGGCACGAAAAGGCAGACCAAACCACAGGTGACCAGCGGGAAAATGATCTTCTGGCGCTTGGAGACCGGGCGCATCTGCTTCATCCGGATGAGACGTTCCTTCTTACTGGTCATCAGCTTGATGATCGGGGGCTGGATAACCGGCACCAGGGCCATGTAAGAGTAGGCCGCCACAGCGGTGGCACCGAGCAGGTGCGGGGCCAGGTTGACCGTCGTGAAGATCGTGGTCGGCCCATCGGCACCGCCGATGATCCCGATGGAGCAGGCCTCGGGGATTGTAAACCCAAGCCCCAGGGCGAAAAAGAAAGCGACGTAGACCCCGAACTGGGCGGCAGCGCCCAGCAACAAGGTTTTAGGATTGGCGATGACCGGTCCGAAATCGGTCATGGCTCCCAATCCCATGAAGATGATCGGCGGAATCAACTCCCACTCGAGACCATAGTGGTAGAAGATGTGCAGTAGTTGATGATTCTCCATCAGGTTGGTCAGGGGCAGGTTGACAATAAAAGTGCCGAAACCGATAGGAATCAACAACAAAGGCTCGTACCCTTTGCGGATGGCCAGGAAAATCAAGGTGAACGAGACCGCCCACATGATCAGGTTGCCCACCGTCAGATGGTAGATCCCCATCGAATGGATAAATTCGAAAAAAGTTTCAACCATAACCACAAACTCCTTAATGAAGACGAGAACACACAGGGTAACGGCGGGAACCAAACCATCAGCGACGGCAGCAGCGCAACCGTTCTTCCACCAGATGGAACCGATTCCTACCGGTTATTTCTTCTTTTTATCCTTGGCGTCGAGCTTGGCGACCATGACCCGGGTGATGACCACCGTGATCGACAAGACCCCGAGAACGAAGAAAACCGAAGAAAAACCGAAAATAAAAATTTCCGACGCTTTTTCCCAGATACCCATAGCTGTCAAACCTCAAAAAATCAGAATTAGCGCCTTGCCGATCATGTACCGATTTGCAAAACCGGAAAAGGTTCCGACAAGGGCACTTATTTACGGACCGGAAAACCCGTTCGGGTCACAGGGTCTATCCCCGCATCAGTTCGCAAGTCCCGCGCTTTCAAAGCCCTGCCGCCGACTTGCAATGAACTGGATTGCCGACTTGAAACCAAGGCCGGGAAAGCGGGGAAGGGAGGCTTAATAGCGCAAACCCCGGGTAAAAATCAACTAAAAACCTTCACCGGGCCAAGCGAGACGGGAAAAGCAGAGCTAAAATGGGGTCCCGGGCTGTTGGCCTGAGCAATCGAACCGGTATCCCGGCCGCATGACAATCATCACATCGTCTGCAGAACCGCGGCCCGGAACTCATGCAGACGCTGACCGATGCGCAGTACCCGGCGACGAAGAAATCCGGCCATGAAAAGGCCGGGAATAGAAACGAAAAGACCGCTCTGGGTCGTAATCAGGGCTTCGGAGATGCCATTGGCCAGGGCCCGGGGGTTCCCGGTCCCGAAGATCGAGATCGCGTCAAAGGTCGAGATCATCCCCTGCACTGTACCGAGCAGACCGAGCAGGGGAGCGATGGTCGCCAAGACATAGATGTAGTTGATATAGCGCCCCAGGCGCTCACTTTCACGCTCAACCAGGGTTTCGAGCAGGGCCGCGTTCTCAGAGCGGCTTTCCCCCATGGCCCCGAGGAGACGGGCCACCAGGCTGGCGAAAGGGCTGCCGGACAGGGTCGCCAACGGACGCCGCCGCCGGATCGCATCCAGGGCCTCACCAATCCCGACATCCCGCTGGCCGGCGGACCAGACCTCCCGCAGTTGGAGGAGAATCAGGCTCCACATCAACAGGGAAACCACCATGATCGGCACCATCAAAGGGCCGCCCCGGGCGAGATAATCGAAGATTTCGAAAAAGATCCGCATTCTCTTTTTTCAGTACCCTACAGGTTGTTTTCTGCTTTGAAAAGCCGGAAAATATTCTGCAAAAAGTACTTAGTCACAAACCGGAAAGAGCC
>JAADEO010000084.1 GCA_013153415.1 Deltaproteobacteria bacterium | reverse complement strand
TCTTGAGTAGTTTTCAGATTGGTCTTCAAGCTTGTAACTGCGAATACATGAAAAACCGGAGGCTGGGAGTGGCAACGAAGATCGAGATGTTCACTGGTAAGGGAGGGGTCGGCAAAACCACCATGTCGGTGGCCGGAGCCTTGTATCATTCTCGTTTCGGGCGGACCCTGTTGATCTCGACGGACCCTTCGGGGTCCTTGTCGGAGATTTTTTCCCGGCCTTTGGATCAGAGGGTTACCGAGGTTGATGAAAATCTCGAGGTGGTCGAGCTGACCCGGCGTCTGGTTCTGGATCTCTGGCGCAAGAAATTTGCTGACGAGATCTACACCGTGCTCTCCTCGTTTCTGCCGGTGGGCCGTGAGATTATCGACTATATCGAAGGCGCCCCGGGCATCGACGAGGAATTCATGCTCGATTATCTGCTCACTGCGGCCCGCTCCGGCCGATACGAGACCATCGTCTGGGATACGGCACCGACGGTCACCACCCTGAACCTGCTTTTCGTCCAGCGCCTCTTCTATTCCCACCTGACCCAGGCTCAGAAAGTCTACATCAAGGTCAAAAATGTTTTCAGCCGGGTTGATCCCCTCGCCCTGATCAACCAGTGGCTGGAGTTGACCGCAGCGATTATCGAACTTCTGAAAACCGATACCCGATCCTGGGTAGTCGCCAACCCCGAGCGCCTGCCGGTCGAGCAGGCCCTGGACATAGCCGCCTCCCTGGCCGATTTCGGTATCGGCATCAACGGTTTCATTCTCAATAAGCTGTTGCCCGGCGAAGTCTGTGCGGGGAGTTCCTTCTGGGAGGAGAAATACTCGAGGCAGCAGGATTGGCGCGAATGTCTGCGGCAGCGGGCCGCCTATCCGGTCAGGGAGATTCCCGACCTGGCCGGGGAGCTGAGTACTCCAGAGAGCCTGGCAACGGTCACTTCCCTGCTTTACCAGTCGGAGTGACGGCCTGGTAAAGCCCTTTCCGAAATAAACATTCTACGATTACTCAGCGGGTTTACAGGCGATGGGGGGGATCCGGTGCTTTGTCGGAAGATCGGTGCTCGTTGAGGCTGAGCCGCTGTCTCCCTGCCTTTTCTATAAGTGGGCTTCGATTGCGGCCCTGGTTTTCTCCATGACTTCCGTCAGGTCGACCTTCTCGCTGTAGGGAGGGGAAGGGATCGGCGGGCTGAAGGTCAGGGTGATGGTGCCCGGTTTGATGGCGATTTTGCCCTTGGGCTGGAGGTTGCCGCTGTTTTTGATCGCCAGCGGCAGGATCGGCAAATCGAGCTGCGAGGCCAGCATGAAGCCGCCTTTTTTGAGTTTTCCCAAGCGGATGGAAGGCGGAGTCCTGGTGCCCTCGGCAAAGAGGATGATGGAGAATTTCTTCTCCTTGAGGATTTTACCCTGTCGCTGCAATTCCGTGATCGCCTGCTTGCGGTTGCTGCGGTCGATGATGATGCAGCCGCTGCGGCGCAGTGCCGTACCGAAAATCGGAATCTTGGTCAGCTCCTGTTTGGCGACGAACAGGCAGTAGAGCGCCCGGCAGTTGAATACCGCGTAGATGTCGAGAAAGCTCTTGTGATTGGCGATCACCATGTAAGTCTGGTCGGGATCGATATGTTCGAGCCCCTTGTAGACCGGTCGGACCCCGTTGAGGCGGAGATTGATCCAGCCCCACCAGTTGCCGCAGAATTTTATCCCCCGCCGGGACCAGGGGGTGAAAGTGACGATGCAGGAGGCGATGGCCCAGAAGCAGGTGTTGGGAACGATGACCAGGCTGCTGCGGACCGCGTAGAGGAAATTGGTGATGCCTGAAAACATGATCGGGACCGGGTTGGGTTTGCTGAACTTGCAGGAAAGCGGAAATTACGAAAAAACGGGTAACGACCCCAATTCCCTGACCGCTGAGGCTGAACGGGAGCTGAGTGCTTAAACGGCTTGGCAAAGTAGCGGCAACTTCGGGAAATGTCAACTGCTCTTTTTGGGGGCTGTTTCAGAGCGAGAGCGCGGGCGACCGAGAAAATAGAAGAGCAGGAAGCCGCATCCGATCAGGGCGTAGATCGTCGCTTCCCGGAGGGTGTCCTGGAAAGCGTGGCTGAAGGCCTGGATACTGGTGGCGTAACCGAGCAGGATGAGGGCTTTTTTGGCGGCCAGGTCGGGAGGGTAGAGGGCTGTCAGCAGGTGCTGCCAGCGTTCCAGGATCGGTGTGATATAGTGGAGACAGCCGGCCTGCATGACGGTGGTTTCGTCGTAGTGGAAAGCGAAATTTCTTTGCAGGGTATTGGTTGCCAGGGCGGTACCGAACGAGCCTCCGACGAAACGGGTGTAGTGCATCAGGCAGACCCCGAGATTGGTCATCTCCCCCAGCTTCTCCAGGGCCAGGGTCGTGACCGGGGCGAAGAACATGCCGATCCCGGCCCCGAAAGGCAGGGTCATGAGAATGGTGTGGGCCTTGGGAGTATAGTAATTGAGCCGTGGCAGCACGAAATAGACCCCGCTCAGGTAGACCACCGATGTTACGACCAGCACCTTTTCCGGACCGAAGCGATCGCTCAGGATCCCGGCCGCGATGGAAAAGACGGCGATCGACAGGGCCATCGGCATCAGGTGGAGTCCGGTCTGGAAGGTGCTCATGAAGCGCAGCTTCTCGTAGTAGAGCGGCAGCAGGTAGAAGACCTGGTACATCGAGAGTCCGAGAACGAAGAAGTAGATGCCGACGGCGCTGCGGAACTCCCGGATCTTGAAGATCGAAAAATCGATCAGCGGCTCTTTCGAAAGCAGTTCGCAGATGGCGTAGGCGAGGAAACCGGCCACCGTGATCAGGCCCAGCCAGATGATCAGGTTGGATTGAAACCAGCTGTTCTCCTGGCCCTTGGAGAGCATCGTCAGCAGGGCCACGGTGGCTATCGAGATCAGGAAGAAACTGGCGAAGTTGAATTTGAACTTGTGGCGGGCGCCGGCCAGCCGGGGGATGAAGAAGAAAGCCGCCAGGAGGTTGAGAAAGCCGAACGGGACGTTGATGAAGAAGACGTAGCGCCACGAGAGGTGATCGGTGATGTAGCCGCCCAGGGTCGGGCCCAGGGCCGGGGCGAAGCTGACCGCCAGGGCGTAGATGCCCATCGCCATGCCTTTCTTGTCCGGCGGGTAGATGAGGAAAAGCATGGTTTCGGCCGAGGCCACGAGCAGGGCTTCGCCGATTCCCTGGAAGGCGCGGAAAGCGATCATCTCCCCGAGGTTGGCGGCGTGACCGCAGAGAAAACTGGTCGTGGTGAAGAGTATCAGGCCGACGATGAAGACCCGTTTGAGGCCGAAACTCAAGGCCAGTTTTTCGACCAGCAGCAGGCCGGTGGCGGCGGCGATCATGTAGGCGGTGATGATCCACTGGGCTCCGTAGATATCGGTGGCCAGTGGGCCCATGACCTTGGGCAGGATGACCTCGACGATGGTAGTGTCGAGGATGGCCATGAAGACCCCGGTGATGATGATGATGGTCAGAAAGACCCTCTCCAGCGAACCGATCTGCTCGTGGATGGGAATCGCCGTCTCATCCTGCATCAGCGCCGCCTTTCAATTTCGATTTCACCCCCCATGCCGGGTCGCAGGCGGGTGAGGTCGCCTTTGGTGATCTTCACTTTCACCGGAATCCGTTGTACCACTTTGGTGAATTCGCCGGCCGAGATGTCGCGGGGGACCAGGGCGAACTTGGCAGCGCTGGTCGGCATGATGCTGTCGACTTCGCCCTCGTATTCCAGGTCGGGATAGGCGTCGATGGTTATGGTGGCGCTGCATCCGGGCTCGACCCCTGCGAGCTTCTTTTCGCCGAGCAGGACCAGGATGTGGATGTCATGCGGGTCGACCAGGGCGTAGATGGGCGAGCCGCTGCCGACGACGTCGCCGATACTGTGGTATTTTTTGGCGATCCGGCCGTTTATCGGACTGGTCAGCCGGCAATAGGAGAGCTCCAGTTCGGCCTCCCCGAGACGGCTCTGCAGGGCCTTCAATTCGGCCCTGACCGCGGCGATGGTCTTGTCGATTTCCCGGATGCCGATCTTTTCGGAAACCGCGAGCAGAACCTCTTTTTCGTTGGCGGCGAGCCGGGAGCGCAGACCGGAGAGTTTCTTGCCGTTGGCCTGGAGCTCTTTCTTCCGGGCCTCGAGCCGGGTTTCCAGGACCTCGAACTTGCGGCGGGGCAGTACCCCTTCGCTGTAGAGGTTGCGATAGCGTTCGAGATCCCTTTCCAATTGGCCGATGTTCGCCTTGAGGGCCGCGATCTGATCCCGCAGGGCCGCAATGCTCTTGCGGGTGCCGGCCACCTGGTCCCGGGCCATGCCGATTTTCAGCTCAACTTGTTCAGCGGCTTTGCGGCGGGAGAGCTCGAGCTGTTCGCGCCGGTGGCTCAGAGCCTTGATCTTCTCCTTGATGCCGGCCTCCTTGAGTTCGTAATCCCGGCTGTCGATAGCTGCCAGGAGCTCGCCCTGCCTGATTTCGTCCCCCTCGACCTTGTTCATCACCACCAGGCGGCCGCCGACTTTCTTGAAGCCTGAATTGACGATGCGGTCGGTATCGACGAAAACCGCGTCGGTCACCGCGTAATCGATGCGGTGTTTGATCATCAGGCCGCCGTAAACAATGACCAGGATCAGCGCGGCCAGCAGGATCAGCAGGGCGATCCGCTTACCCTTGTGGTTGGAGTTGTCGGGAGTTCCGCCTGCCGTGCTGGTTTCCGGTTCGGTTCTGCTCACTGGTTTTCTCCACTATCAGTTTTGATGGCCTAAAGCCCGTTCCAACTCGGCCCGGGCCATGAGGTAGCCGTAGAGGGAATCGTAATAGCCGTTACGGGTTCGGTCGAGGAAGGTGACGGCGTCCAGCAGGGTGGTCGAGGTCGCCATCTGCTGGCGGTACTGCTGGGTGGTCATGCGCAGGTTCTCCTCGGCCTGGGTAACCGCGGTCTCCGCGGTCCTGGTGTTGGTGACCGCCATTTCGAGATCCCGGACCGCAGTCTTGACTTCGAGGCGGACCTGGTTTTTGGCCTCCTCGAGTTTGTGTTCCAGGGCCTTGTGGGCGTGGCTCTGTTCCTTTTCCAGGGCCCGGGTTTTACCCCATTCGAAAAAGGTCCAGTCGGCCTGGATCCCGATTGCGGCCGTATCCTTGTTACGGTAATCGTTCTGCTGGGCATCGAAGTCGTGGCCCGTCTGTTCATAACTGCCGACCAGCGAGATGGTGGGGTAGTAGGAACTCCGGGCCAGGGTGACCGCCATTTTCGCCTGTTTCAAGGCGACTTCGAGATGCTTGATCTCCGGCCGGGTTTCCAGGGCCTCCGCGAACAGCTTCCCGAGATCGCCGAAATCTTCGTCCAGTTCCACCGCGATGCTTTTAACCGTGAACGGGGTCGTGATATCCCGGTTCATGAGCAGGTTGAGTCGGGAGCGGGCGAGGTCGAGATTGCGATCGGCCATCTCCTGCTGTCGACGGGCTTCGGCCAGGGCGACCCGGGCCTGAAGCAGGTCGTTGTAGGCGACGATACCCTCCTTGTAGAGGGCGGCGGCGTCCTCCTCATGGGCCTTGAGATTGGTGACTGTTTTTGCGGCGACCTGCAGATGCTTCTCGGCGAGATAGATCTGGTAGTAGGCCAGCTTGGCATTCTTCACCAGGTCCAGCTGCAACTGTTCCCGGGCCAGTTTCCGGCCTCGTAACTCGAGGCGGGCCATCTTCTTGCGGGTGGTCAGGGCGAAACCGGTGAACAGGGGCTGGACGGCACTGATTCTCCAGGTGAAGATGTCGTCGTCGCCCAATCCGATTTTTCCGGCCGGCCCGAAGATTCCGTAAGGTTTGTCGCGCAGGTGGAAATAGGAATAGGAAGCGTTGAACTTGGGCAGCAGATTGGCGCTTGCGGCGCTGGCCGCGGCCTCGGCGGCCAGCTGCTTCTCCAGGGCGGCCTGTTGCAGGGGGTGGTTTCGCAACGTGGCCTGGATGGCCTCATCGAGGCTCAGTTGCGCGCCGGTCGCCGCTCCAGGGAGCAGCCACAGCAGTAGCAGCAGGCCCCAAAACATGGGTTTCAGTGGGAATAGGGGTAGTCTAGACAAGGTCCTGCTCCGGATGTGATTGTGGTTTGCCGGTTGCGCGACTGATCCCGAAAAAAAAGATCCTTTTGAGGGTCTCCAGCCCTTCACTGATCGGGTGGGCGACGGGATCATCGAGCCAGGCGAAATGAAAGCTCAAGGCCATGCTGTCCAGGGCCCGGGCCAGGTCTCCGGGATCCAGGGGGATGAATTCCCCGTTTTCAATGCCGCGGGCGAAAACCCGGGCCAGGGCGGTTTGGATCTCTTCATGCATGGCTCTGGTTTCCCGGTCGAGGCCGGCCCGGAAATTGAAACTGGCCCCTTGGGTTTCGGCAAAATAGAGGCGGATGGCAGTGCTGTTCTCCTGGAAAACCCGGCTGGTGGCGGCGAGATAATCGGCGATGATGGTTTTCGCGTCACCCTCGCCTTCGAGCCCGACCGTGGCGGCCCGGGTGAATTTTTCTCCGAGGTCGTGGATTATGGCCCGGTAGAGCTCCTCTTTGCCGGGAAAAAACTTGTAGATGGTTCCCACGGCGTAAGCCGCTTCCCGGGCGATATCGTTGATCGAGACGTGATGATAGCCGCGTTCGGCGAAGAGCTTGAGGGCCGCGTCGAGGATCTCCTGCTGCTGGCGGCGGCGGTTCTCCTGTCGGCGGCGATCCCTTTTCTCCTCGTGACCGCAGGCCTTGTTTTTCTGCATGGCGGCGGAATGTCTTGGAATGAACTGGTGTTCTTTAATGTGAATTAATATTCACTTTCTATGACCGGTATTCATTTTTGTCAAGCAGAAAATCCGGAAATCCGTTGGTTCAACCCGGTTTCATTTCGTTGCGCTGATCAGGTGGCGTTGACAAACCGGGAACGGTTTGCTACGGAACCGGAGTCTGTTTTTTTAATTTTTTATAATCCGGCGTATCCGGAAGTTCCCTGGAGGAGGTTTATCATGAAGAGCTTTGTTTTCGGGAAGGGGTTTTTACTGCTTATCCTGTCGCTTTTGCTGATAGCGGGGCCCGCACTGGCCGGACCGGTGATCAAGATCGGTCACGTGGCGCCGCCTTTTCACGGCCAGCATATCGGTCTCGAACATTTCTCCAGGTATCTGGCCGAGCATAGCGATGGCCGTTTCCGTTGCAAGGTGTTTCCCTCCGGTCAGCTCGGCGGCGAGCGTTCCCTGGCCGAACAGGTCCAGACCGGAACCCTGCCGATGGCGGTGATCACGACTGCGGTACTTTCCAACTTCGTGCCCCAGATCGGGGTCGTCGACCTGCCTTTCCTCTTTCCCGACCGGCGCACCGCTTACGCCGTGCTCGACAGTCCGATCCGGGAGAAGCTGTTCGCCTGCTTTCCGCCCAAGGGATTTGTCGCTCTGACCTTCATGGAGAACGAGTTTCGCGATCTCACCAACTCCAAGCATCCGATCCGCAAGCCCGAAGATCTGAAGGGCCTGAAGATCAGGACGATGGAGAGCCCGATCTTCATCGATACCTTCAAAACCCTGGGGGCCGAACCGGTGCCGATGCCCTTCCCCGAGGTCTACAACGCCCTCGAACAGGGAGTCATCGACGGCCAGGACAACCCGCTTTTTACCTCGATCCTGGTCAAGTTCACCGAGGTCAACCATTTCGTCACCCGCAGCCAGCATGTCCTGACCGCCACGGTGCTGGTGGCCAACCGCGATTTCTGGGGCCGGCTCAAACCCGCCGACCAGGAGCTTTTCCAGACCGCCGCCTACGAAGCGATGATCGTCAACCGGGCGGTCAACCTGGAAGGAGAGCTGAAACTGCCCCGGATCGGTCTCAGCATTCCGGCCTACCTGCGGGAGAAGAAGCTCGACTATGTCGAACTGACTCCGGCCGAGCGCCAGCGGTTCCGTCAGGCCGTGGACCCGGTCTACAAAAAGTACCGGGCCAAGATCGGACCCGCGATTTTCGATGCCGTGCTCGATCAGGTCAAAAAGCAGCAGACGGGCAATTGATGAACCCCGAAAAACCGCGCTGGGAGGGGCTTTTTCTGGGCTGGCTGCTGCTGGCCATGGCCCTGCTCGCCTTCATCCAGGTGGTGATGCGCTATCTTTTCCACTCCGGTTTTTCCTGGGGAGAGGAGCTGGGCCGCTATCTCTGCCTGCTGCTTACCTTTCTCGGGGCCGCTCTCGGGGTTGAAAGGGGCAGTCATTTCTCGATGGATGCCTTGAACCGGATCCTGCCGGAAGGGGTCCGGGGCTGGCAGGAGCGCCTGATCAATCTCCTGGCGGCGGCGATCTATGCCGTGGTCGCCTATTTCGGGATCGACCAGATCATCCGCCTTCACCGTTTCGCCTCGCACTCGCCGGCCATGCAGCTGCCGATGACTATCCCCTACCTGGTGATCCCGCTGGGTTGCGGCCTGATGGCCTGGCGCTCGTTGCGCCGGGTCTGGCGACCGGCCGGCGGGTCCGGGGAAAAAGCGGCGGCAGCCCGGGCGACGGAGACCGGGATCGGAGCCGGCCGATGATCGGGGTCATGGCCCTGACTTTTGTCGGGCTCCTGCTCCTGGGCTTGCCGATCGCCGCCGTGTTGCTGGCGACCGCCGGGGTCACCCTGCATTTCTTCACCTGGACTCCGTTGCTGGTCCTGCCCCAGCAGCTTTTCAATGCCCTTGATAATTTCATTCTCCTGGCGATTCCCTTCTTCATCCTCGCTGGCTCCCTGATGACCGAGGGCGAAATGGCCGGCCGCCTGGTGGCGGTGATTCGCTATCTCGTGGGTCGGGTGCCTGGCGGCTTGGCG
>JAADEO010000081.1 GCA_013153415.1 Deltaproteobacteria bacterium | reverse complement strand
AGCTCCCTGACCTCGGGCAGGGATAGGCAGCCGCCCAGCCGGGCCAGGGCGGCAATCCTTTTTTTCTTTCGCCAGGAGCGGGCCTCCTTCAGCAGCCGATGGCAGATTTCCGTTTCTCCCAGCCGGGTGCGGATGACCAGGGCCGGAGGGTGGTCGCCGAGCGCTTCGAGTGCTTCCCGACAGCTTTTCAATTGTAGTCGCTCCACCGCCCGGAGGGCGAAATCCAGCCCGGCCGCGCCAGGGACGAGAAGCTCGCGGACCAGGTTCTCGATTTCCGAGATCTCTTCCGGAGTCAGGGGCGGAGCAATGAAGTCGAGCAGTTCCGGCATCTGCCGGAGCCGGGAGAGATTGTCGGCGAGCAGGAACTGGTTGAAGAATTTATCCGGATGGCATTCTCGAAAAAGCCTGACTCCGGCCTGTCGGGGTTCGCTTGCGGGGATCGCTATGATGAGCCTGAACGCCTCTTCGGCGGGAAAAATCCTTACCGCCACCCGGGTGGCGACATCGACGGCCTTGCCACGTTTCAACAGGGAGTGGAAATAGTCGAAAAATGTGGTTTCCGGCTGGTTGGCGGTCAACGGTTTTTTCTGATGCAGGGTTTCCAGGTTGTCGGTTTCGGGATCGTCGACTCCGAGTTTTTCCAGAACCAGCAGAAGAAAATGGCTGCGCCCGAGGAACCAGGCTGCGGTCAGAATGAGGTGCAGGTTGACATCGCTGGCCCCGTTGAGACGGTCGGCCATCTCCCGGCAGAGATCGCGGGCCTGCCGGTACTCGCGTGAAGAGCGCGAAAAATCCCTGAGGATCAGCTGGGTGCGATAGAACGTTTCGAATACCCGCCAACGCAGTTCCCAGTTTTCAGCCAGGAGGTCGTTGATGATGTCGGATTGCGGAATCAGTTGCTGGCGCATATTTCCCGTTTTCTGTCGTATAAGTTTCCCCGAACTCAGTCTCTACTTGTTTTTTCGGTCGCTTGCAACCGTTTTGTATATCACTGCGGAGAGGGTGCGAGTTGACAAAAAGCTGCGAATGTTCTAGGGGTGTTCAAATGCCGTATTCCGCTGGATTTGCGGCGGGGAAAACCGATAAAGGAGAAAGCTTATGCCTTATGTCAACATCAAGGTGGCCGGCAAACTGGACCGGCAGCAGAAAGCCGATATCTGCGAGGGCGTTACCGAGGTCATCGCCAGAGTCGCCAACAAGCCCAAGGAGGCGATCCTGATCTTCATCGATGAAGAGGAGCGGGACAATATCAGTAAAGGCGGGGTGCTGTTGTCAGAGTTGGTCAAGTAACCGGAGTGCGGATGGGGTCCTCCCGGCGGCGACCGGGAAGTGACCCCTTGTTTTTGCTTGTTATCTGAATAAAGTAAGTCAGGTTGGTAATGTAACTGGAAGTGGAGCTGGTATTATGAAAGTCTTTTTGAAGATATTGATGGCCGCGATCGTGTTGCTGGTGGTCGTGGTTCTGGTCGGCAGTTTTGTCCTGCAGCGTTATTTCACTGATGAGCGCCTGCGCAGTCTGGTGCTGCCTCCGGTGCGCGAGGCTTTGGGTCGTGAGGTTGATTTCGCCTCCTGCAGCGTCAATCTCCTGAGTGGTATCGAGCTTGCCGGGCTGGAGATAAAAGAGGCCGACGGGAAAAATGATTTCGTCACGGTCAAATCCTTAAGTCTCGGTTACCGTCTCTGGCCCCTGCTGCACAAGCGTCTCGAGATCAGCCGGGTCCGGTTTGAACAGCCGCAGATCAATATCTGGCGGGACCGGGCCGGACATTTCAATTTCGAAAGCCTCAAGGTTTTGCGGAAAAGCACCAAGAGCGCCCGAGTCGAACCTCGCCGGTTGCCGTCGCCCAGTCTCGCCGGAGTCGGTGCATCGGCGGCGGGTGCTTCCGAGCCCGGGATGCCGCTGAGCCTGGTCATCAACCGTTGTGAAATCAGCGGTGCCGGCATCCATTTCCGGGATCTGAAGCAGGAGTTGCCCAAAGCCGATCTTGCAGCCGATTTCAGCGGTAGTTTCGATTTCAGCCGGGGCCTGCGACCTGAGGATATCGAGGCCCAGGGCCAGCTCGATTTTGTTTTGACCGCGCTCTACCGCGAGCTGTCCCCCCGGGCCCGGGGGCGGGTCAGCTTCGATCCGCGCAAGGTGGAATACAAGGTTGATATTGAACTCGATAAAGAACGCTGCACCCTGAGTGGAACGCTGACGCAATATCTTTCCAAGCTGCCGGAGCTGGTGTTGAATGTCGATTCCCCGAGGCTTGATCTGGCCTATCTGGCCGGGTTGGGGGAGAAACTCAGTGCGACCGGAAAACCGGCTGCCGCGACACCTAAATCCGCGAAAAAGGCTTCCGGAGAGAAAAAGAGCGCCACTCCTGCCCTGATCGCCAGCGGTCATGTCAAAATCAAGGAGGCGGTTTACGAAACCTGGCGGATCGATGATTTTGCCCTCAAATATGATTACCGGAATGCCCTGTTGCGGATCAGTGATCTGGGCGGTCGCCTGGCCGGGGGCAGTTTTGCCGGGGCCGTTGCCCTCAAATCATTTCCTGCCAAGGTCGATTTCGACGGTGATTTCAATTTCTCCGGTTTGCGCCTGGAAGGGTTGTTGGGGATGGCCGCGCCACAACTGAAATCGCCGCCCTCCGGTCTCCTGCGGGGGGAATTCAAATTCAGTGGTCATGGTCGTCAGCCGGAAGTGCTGAAACGAAATCTCACCGTGGTCGGTAAGTATGGAATCGAAGATTTGAAGGTGCGCAATTCCCTTTCCCGGGAGCTGGCCCGCCAGCTTCAGCTCGAGGCGCTCAATAATCTTGAGATCGCAAAACTTGACGGCAACCTCCGCTTGATCGATGGTGAACTCAATCTCGACAGTAAATGGCACGGCCGTCAACTCAGGGGTACGGCGGTCGGCAAGATCGGACTTGACGGCCGCCTCGATCTGCCGCTCACCCTGGTGTTGAACCGGGATTTGAGCCGTTCCCTGGCCCGGCGCTACGCTTGGGTCAAGGAGACTTTCAATGACAAAGAGGAGGCGACGGTCAGTTTCCGTCTGGCCGGAACCCTCTCCTCGCCCGCTGTTCGTCTGGATCGGGGACAGTTGCAGAAACAGTTGCAGAAAAGCCTGGAAAAGAGGGTCGAAAAGGAGCTCTTCAAACGTCTCGACCGCTCTTCCGGTAAACAAAAAGCAGGGGATGCTGCCGGCGGTGATTCCGGTTCCGGTACGAAGCAGCTTTTCAGACAGTTGCTGGGGAAATAGGTTGTCTCAGGTGTTGTCCGAGCGCATTTTGAGGGCCAGCATGGTGATGTCGTCGTCCGCCTCCCGGTGGCGACCGAAGTCGGCCAGTTCCCGGTAGACCTCGTCAACGACCTGTTGCGCAGAGCTCTCCGCGGCTTGTCGGACGATCCGGTAGAGCCGCTCGCAACCAAAGCTTGTACCCTCGGGGTTGCGGAACTCGTTGACCCCGTCGGTATGACAGAAGAGCAGGTCACCGGGTGCGAAAACGATCCGCTCCTCGGTGAAAGGCAGGAGATTCATGCCTACCGGAGCCGCTCCCGCCTCCAGTTGTTGGAGAGCGCCGTCATTTCCGATCCTGACGGGTACGGGATGTCCCGCATTGGCATAAATCAGACTCTGTTTCCGGCCGTCGAGCAGCAGGCAGAGCATCGTGAAATAGGCGTTGAAACGTTCGTACGGGTACTCCCGGTCCAATTGCCTGAGCAAACGCCGGGGGGAGAATTCACCCCGCTGGCGGCGGACATAATGCTGGATGAACTGGGTGATCGAGACCGTGACCAGGGCGGCCGGGACCCCGTGGCCGCTGACATCGACCATGTAGACGATTATTCGATCTTCATCCAGGGGGACCAGGTTGAAGATGTCCCCGCCGACCGAGCCGCAGGGTTCATATCTCCAGGCAAATGAAAAATGGCGTTGTTTCGGGCTCTCCCGGGGCAGCAGGCTGCGCTGAATGCCGGCTGCGGCCTCTAAATCCTTTTCCAGCATCCGCTGGCGTTTTTCGAGCAACTGCTTGCGGGTTTCCTTTTCGGTGACATCGTCAACGATAATGACCACCATGTCTTTACCGTTGAAAGTGATGTACTTGACTGAAAAAAGCAGATGTTTGGGGACGACATTGCCCAAGATGATGAAACTGCGGCTGATGAGTTCGCCATCGGTCGAGACCTTCTCGGTCAGGGCCTTGACGATGGCACCCCGGATACGGCAGGTCTTGCACTCATCGAGCGTGCCGCAATCCTTGCCGGCAACCGTCGGGAAAATGCAGCCGATGGCATTGCCGCAGAGCTGTCCCTCGACCTCTTCCTCGGTTTTGGCGAAGATCTTTTCGAAAACCCGGTTGACCTGGCTGACCCGGGCCTCCTGATCGACGATGAAGATCCCGGAATTGAGGTTGTCGAACAGGGCGTTCAGGAAAGTGTTGGCTTCGAGAGCGCTTTTCAACCATAGTTCACTCATTGTCCTCTGTATTCTCCCCTGTCGGCAACCTTCCAAGAATATCGACATCTCTATTTTTGAAATATCACATCCGCAGATAAAAATACAAGCCGATGCGGGGATAAATCTCTTAAATCCAGACGGGTCTTTCCGGCCTGGCGGCAAGTGCTCACATCATAACCGTCTCTGGTTTTGCAAATCAGAAAATAATTCGTAAGGCCCCGGTCACGCTTTTCTCAGCATCTTTTGCTTCTCTTGTTGTTCCCCGGGCCTGTCGGGATATCCCGCTTTACTTATTCTCCTATTTTTGCTACTGCAAAGAACATGGTTTGAGTTCTTGTATTTTTGCATGGAGATTGCGGAATGGCCGTTATTGTACAATATATCGTGGTCAGAAACGGAGAGCAGAAGATGACGTTCACCTCCAAAAAAGAGGCCGATGCTTATGACAGACTACTCGATATAGCTGATCATATGTATGCTTTCCTGGAGGCGGCGGAGGTCGATATGAGCGTCGACCAGCTCGAAGAACTCTCCTTCTTCCTGGCCAAGAACCGGGAAGATGCCGTCAGCCTGTTGCGGGGCGGTAAAATCAAGAACAAGGCCGCTCAGCCGCCGGCTGACAAGCCGGCGGCCGGGCGCAAAGCGGTCAAAAATAAGAAGAGTTCGGCGGCTGGAGCTGCATCCGCGGCCGGGAAATGAGAGGTTTCGGTTGCCGCCGGTGGCTGATGCCGTTTTTGTTTTTGCTACTGGCAGGGCTTAGTGGTAGCTGCTCCGATAGCGGTCGGAGTGGTGCTCTACTTCGGATAGAGAGTTTTGCCGATCTCTCTCGACCCGGGGTGAGGATCGGAATCGTTGATCCCGAGCTCGGTCCCGCCGGTCGCTACGCCCGGCGGGTGCTGGAAAAATACGCCCGGCTTGAACCGCACCGGGCGGCCGTTCTGGAAAAAAACATCGTCAGTTATGAAAGTCATGTCCGGGCCCTGCTCGACAAAGTCCTGCGCCGGGAGCTCGATGCCGGCTTCGTCTATCGTAGCGATATCCTGAAAGTTGCCGATAGGGTCGGAAATATCAGGATTCCGTCGGCCTGTTCCGTGACCCCGGAATACGCCATGGCCCGTCTCAGAGAGGCTGCGGTCCCGCGAGTGGCCGGGGCTTTCATGGTCTGGTTGTTGAATCCGGAAAACGAAAAAATCTGGCGGGACTACGGTTTCGAGCCGCTGGAGAAAGCGGCGGCTCAACTGCCTCCGGCGCTCGCCTCTGGCATTGGTGAGACGGCGGATCGGGCAACGGGTCCATTGCGGGTTTTCGCGGCGGCGGTGTTTTACGATGTCCTGCCGGTTCTGGCCCGTCGTTTTAGCAAGAGCACCGGAATCGAGGTCGAATGCGAATTCGCCGGTTCCGGCAAGCTATACCACAAGATTCTCCAGGGTGCGGTCGGTGAGTGCGGGGCCGACCTCTTTCTTTCGGCAGCCCCGCGCTATGTTGAAGAATTGCGGACTCGGGGGCGGGCCGATCTCACCCTGGTTTTCATGGGCAATGAGCTGATTGTCGTTGTCGGCCGTGGCTCAGGCCGGGCGCCGGATAAAAACGGATAAAAACAGTCGTGCGCAAAAACCGATTTTCCCTGTTTTCTCTTTTGATGACCCTGCTGGTTCTGGCCGCAGGGCTTTTTTTCGGCTCGCCGTTCGCGGCTCTGCTGGGTTCGTTCGCGACCGAAGGCGGGTTTGCGGTCCTGGCTCAGCCCGGGGTTCTGGCCGTGGTCGCTACCAGCCTGGTTACGGCCCTGGGCGCGACCCTGCTGGCGGCTGTGATCGGCACGGTTTTAGGCTACCATTTCACTTTCCGCCGCCGTTGCGGCGGCCGCGGGCTCAAGGCTTTTTTCTCCCTGCCGCTGGTGCTGCCGCCATCGGCCGCCGGTTACATGCTGTTGCTGGCTTTCGGCCGCTATGGTCTGGTTGGCGGTCCCCTCTATCAGGGGTTCGGGTTGCAGATCATGTTCACCGGTGCGGCCCTGGTTCTGGCCCAGTTCTTCGTGGTTACGCCCTTGATGATGCAGGCCGCCGCCTCGGCTTTTCACCAGGTACCGGAGAATCTCGTCAAGGCGGCCCGCTCCCTCGGAGCCGATGATTTTACGATTTTCATCCGCATTCTGCTACCCCTGTCGCGACCGGTGCTGGTGGCCGGAGTGATTACCGCTTTCGCCCGCGCCATCGGTGAATTCGGAGCCACGATGATGGTTGCCGGCCGGCTCAAAACCATTCCCATCATGATCTATGTCAAGGCCATGGGCGGGGACAGCGGAGTGGCCGACGGCCTCTCCCTGCTCCTGGTTCTGCTCTCTTTCGTGGTTCTGCTGCTGGTCAATATCCTGGGGGAGAGGTAGGTCGATGAGTCTGGAACTGGAGAATGTCGGCCTTACGATCGGCGGGCAGACGATCCTCAAGAATATCAGTTTCAAGTTGGAGCCGGGTGAGCTGCTGGTGGTGCTCGGCAATTCCGGGGCTGGCAAGAGCAAGCTACTCGAGGTCGTTGCCGGTCTGGTAACGGAACCTGTCGGTCGGGTTGAGTATGGTGGCCGCAGTTTGGAAGGCCTGGGTCCGCAGGAGCGTAGCGTTGGACTGGTTTTTCAGGATTATGCCCTGTTCCCGCATTTGACGGCGGCGGAAAATATTCTTTTCGGTCTCAAGTGCCGCCGGGCGCCGCGGGCGGAACAGGTGAAATGGCTCAAAGCGGTTACTGCGGAACTTAAAATCGATCATCTCCTGGAACGTTACCCGACCGAACTCTCCGGCGGCCAGCAGCAGCGGGTCGCCCTGGCCCGCTGCATGGTCCTGCGGCCGGAAATCCTGCTTCTTGATGAACCCCTTTCGGCTCTCGATGCCGCAACCCGCGAGCGTCTCGCCCTGCTGATCAAGCGCATCCAGGATAAATTCGGAGTGACCATGCTCTATGTCACCCACGACCATACCGAGGCCCGCTTGATGGCCGATCGGATCCTGGTGCTGGAAGGAGGTGAAATGGTACAGTTAGGAACGCCGGAGATGATTTTCGACCGGCCCCGCAACCGTTTTGTAGCCCATTTCACCGCAACCCGCAATATCCTGCCGGGGCGGATAACGGAGCGTCGGGAGAGTGCCGGAAGAGTTCAGGTCGAGTTTGCCGGAATCAGGGTTGAAGCCGCTTCCTTCCCGGACCGGGACGAACTGGTCTGGGTCTGCATGCGGCCTGAATTTTTTCATTTAGGAATGAGTCGGGAGACGGGTGGAGAAGAAAATCTGATTCCCGGTTGCCGGGTCCGTCGCCTGCTGCCCCAGACCGGAGCCGTTATGCAGGTCGAGTTCGAAGCGGGGCCGGAACAGGAGCGTCTGCTGGCCTGCACTTTCGGGCCGATCGCGGCCGATCTGGGTCCCGGTGATCGGGTCGATCTGAAGATCGCCGCCACTCATGTTCACTGCCTGCCTCGCCGGGCCGAAGATATCTATTGCCGCTGACCGTCGTCAACGGTTCGAATACATCTTCTCGTAATAACTGCGGTAACTGCCGTCGCGGACCTGGTCGAGCCACTCTTGGTGGTCGAGGTACCAGGCGATGGTTCGTTCCAACCCCTCTTTGAGTCCGGTTCGGGGCTGCCAGCCGAGTTCCCGGCCGATCTTCTCCGGGTCGATGGCGTAGCGCCGGTCGTGGCCCTTGCGATCGCCGACGAAGGTGATCAGCTCGGTTCGTGGCCGGCCGTCGGGAAGCTGACCCAGGCGCCGGTCCAGGGTCTCGCAGATCAGGCGCACCAGTTCGATATTCTCCATCTCGTTGTGGCCGCCGATATTGTAGGTCTCTCCGCTTTCCGCCTTTTCCAGAACCAGCAGCAGGGCCCGGCAGTGGTCCTCGACGTAGAGCCAGTCGCGGACGTTCTTGCCGTCGCCGTAGACCGGCAGGGGTTTGCCCTCGAGGGCGTTGCCGATCATCAGCGGGATCAGCTTTTCCGGAAACTGGTAGGGGCCGTAGTTGTTGGAGCAGTTGGTGATCACGGTATCGAGCCCGTAGGTGTGGCGGTAGGCACGGACCAGGTGGTCGGCCGCGGCCTTGCTCGCGGCGTAAGGGCTGTTGGGGCTGTAGGGGGTGGTTTCGGTGAAATAACCCTCACTTCCCAGGGAGCCGTAGACCTCGTCGGTCGAAACCTGGAGAAAACGGCAGGCCGCACCCGTTTCACAGTAGGCGCGGAAGGCTTCGAGCAGGGTGAAGGTGCCGACGATATTGGTTTCGATGAAGGCCGCGGGACCGGTGATGCTACGGTCGACATGGGACTCGGCCGCGAAATTGACGATGTAGCCAGGCCGTTCCTCCCGCAGCAGTCTGTCGGCCAGTTCGCGGTCGCCGATGTCACCGCGCACGAAACGGTA